>CBKYSX010000426.1:0-4469 GCA_966690745.1 uncultured Ardenticatenales bacterium | reverse complement strand
GCATGTACCCTCTGCCCGTATTCTTTATCGAGGTGTGTGGAACCACATTTTTCTATTTGAAGTGACCAATCAGGAGTGAATGGGACGGATAACACTTATTAATTACGGAAGGTCAGGTTCCCGAAGGATTGCGGACGTAATGGGAGCGGAGCGGATGTGGTCGTAAATTGGCTTTCAGGCGCACCACTATCAGGCTTATCCTTGTCATTCAATCCAACAACATAACCAAAGGTCGTGTCGGGGTCGGGCGACCCGCCCAACAGTTCCCACGCGATGGCGGCTTCCACTGTATAGCCGTTGGGCAAAGGCACAGCCCGTACCTGCACAAAACGGTTACGGGTGGTGTCGTCCGAAGGGGGGTGAAGCACTATCCCTTCGGCACGTTGCACGGTGAAATCTCCGGCAGAAAAGAGGATTTGAAAATCATCTCCGTTAAAGTCGGTAACGGCATAATCCTGCCCCACCTCTACATCTAACCATAATTCCACTATATCCCCTTGTAGAAGTGCTTCACCGGATTGTGCTTGAAGGTGTCTGTCATCGCGGCGGTCAATAGCAACATAGAGATAACGCACATCCCATGCAAAGGCAACCGTTCCGCTTAGGTCGGCAGGACCGTTCCACTGTTCGCTCCCCATTGCAAGGTTGTCAATAGCAACGGCTGGAATGGCACCCCATTCACCTATATTTCCATCCATGATGATGAAGGTGGTAATTTGTGATGCTATCGCATCTGCGCCGTTTCCGTCGCGGCGGGTGGGTAATGGAGTGGGGGTTGGGGAAGGTGTAACCGTAGGGGTATAGGTCGGCGTTGGAACGAAGGCAATGCTTTTGGGTCTACTTTCATCCGCTACTACCATAGCGGCGTTGCCCACCCACCCCTGCGCGAATGCAAATCCCACGAGGAGCAAGAACAAAAATATCACACCGACCACCCACCCCCACCGATTGGAACGAGGCGCAACGGGCACACGTAGCGGTCGCCCCGTTGATGCTATCCGGTGCTGTACCGCATCGCTGTCATGCAGGGTTGTAGGGGTTTCACTCCCCTCTAAATAGCGGTCAAGAATTGCTACAAGGGCATCGCCGTTGGCAGGACGGGCGGATGGCTCTTTTGCCATCATTCGGGCTACGAGTTGTTCAATGCCTGGCGGAATAAGGGGGTTGTAGGCATGAACAGAAGGGGTCGGTTGTTGCAGATGGGCAAGGGCGACCTGTACCGGTTCATCCCCCGCAAAGGGAACCCGCCCGGTGAGCATTTCAAAAAGGATGATACCGAGGCTGTAAATATCGGTGGCGGGGCTTACGGGTTGCCCGATGGCTTGTTCCGGGGCAATGTAGGTACTGGTTCCCCATGTTTGCCCCGGCTCGGTTAGCCCTGCGCCCGCCGTTTCGTGTGCAATCCCAAAATCGGTAATTTTCGGCGTACCATCAGGAGTCATCAGGATGTTGGCAGGCTTCAAATCCCGATGTACTAACCCCGCCCGATGTGCTACTGCCACGCCTGATACAATCGAACGCAACAACCGGAGAGCATGAGTGGGTTCCATTGCCCCGTCTAACTGAAGCAATATCTTCAGGTCTGCCCCCGGTACATATTCCATGACCAGAATCGGGGTGGCTTCGTTCTCTTCTAATCCATAGACCCGGACAATGTTGGAGGAATGCAAGCCTGTTATGAGTTCGGCTTCGCGCCGGAAACGGCGAAGCAACCCCTCATCGTTGGTATATTGGGGGCGGAGGATTTTAAGGGCGACTTGTTCGCGGCGGCGGCGGTCAAATGCGAGCCAGACTTCGGCAACGCCCCCCGACCCTAACAACCGAATTGTGCGAAATCTATCCATATACGTGCGTATTTCGTATTCCATAGTGCGTTGACGGCATCACGAAATACACAGGATTTCCCTACCCATCACAAAAAAAGGCAGAGAGGGTTTAGTCATGGTGCGGGGCGCGGGGCGAACCATGTTCCCACCAGTAATCGCTATAGGTAGACCCTTGCCACATAGCTTGCAATTTTTCATCAAGGGTGGCGGTACGTCGCCGTGCTTCGTTCAGGGTCGGTTGCTCATTGTCAAGATCCAATAACCGCTCAAGACGGGTGCGAATCCCTGTTTCAAAGCGGTAATCCCGAATGGCTTGCTCGTCCCCTTCTTCCACCCGTTGCAGATACCACGACCACGAATCGGCGTTGCTTTTGGCTTCGCGGGCGACCAATGACCAGAAGGCTTCCGGCTGGGAGCGTTGTTCGCGGGCAATGGCTTCTTTTGCCGCCGCAACGACATCGCGTGTTTCCCCGTTTTCCTCTAATGTTGCAATGCGATCTAACATTCCCCCGATAGTCATTTTGATAAGGTCTTCGCCTGTTGCGTGTTTTACCGTCACGGTCTTGTAAAGCTCGCCATCCAAAAGGTAATCTTGAAGGTTGGCAGTCATAGCTTGAAGTTCATCTTTGGTGTTCATATTATCTCCTTTTGTATGTGCGTGTTGCGCCCCTAGAATGGAAGTTGAATTTGCCCGGTTGAAATTCCATACAGGGCAAGTCCGGCGGCGGCAAGCAGGACGAGGTTAATCAGACAACCCCCGATCCGTCGCACCAGCCCGAACAGCCAAATCACAATCAGGATACCGATTCCCACCATTAATAGGGTCTGTCCGGTGACAGGGAGTTCTTCCATCTTTCGTCCTTTGTGCGTAGCCTATACCTCACGTTCAATATCTAAATAGTATCTCAAAAGCAGTTGCGCTCCAACAAAAGGACAAACTCCTTACTTTTTTCAGGCTTGCATTTTTTATCATCTTCTGCTAATCTATGCACAGTGAGGCACACCCTCATTATAATCTGGCATTGACGAGGACGAGTATCCGCGCACCGCGCACCAGAGAGGCAGGGTCATCGGCTGAAAACCCTACCAGCAAGCGACGCGGCGAAAACCCCCTCCGAGCCTGCCTTGTGAAATGCAACGTTTTCGCAGAGTAATAAAGGTCGGAACGCTCCGTTATCAGCGATAAAAGAGGTTTATCCCTGCTATAAAGCAGGGATAGGCAAAGCGGGTGGAACCGCGAGAGTTTGGCGTTTGACAACGCTCTCGTCCCAGCAGTATGGGACGGGGGCGTTTTTATTTTCTCTGCTCAATGGATTGCTGGTTTTATCTTGAAACTGAGTTTTCAACGGCAGAAACTCAGTTTCAATTGTGAAGCCAACCATTGGGGAGAAAGGAGTAAGGCATGACTGATAATGATGGGACTACCCACACTCGGACGCGATAGAAGGAGCATCATCGGGGACTTCTATCGCCTAGACGGACAAGTCCCGATACTCATAAATTTCTATCACGTACATGTTGCAAGATTCTTTACTTCGGGATGAGGCTTGGGAAGTAGGAGACATTTCTGCGTCCCGCGTCCTGCGTCCTGTAAAGAAATGCAATTACAAAGGACTCTTATCATGTCAGCGCAAGCCCCGCTTCCTGAGTTACACCGTCTGTTGGCGGAAGCATTGGAACACGACGACAACGCTGTAAAGCAAGTTGAAGAATTGATAGACCACCTGCGCGACCAGCAACGTGCCGCGCAACAATGGCAACCAGTTGCGCCCGAATGGTGCGACTATGGACGAATCCCACATTGTTAATATTCACCGCAAAGTGCACAGAGAACACAAAGAACGACAATTTCTTGCTTTCCTCTGTGAACTCTGTGGTTGAACGATTATGGAGAATTAAAGATGAACCCTGTTGCAGAAGTTGACCTCTATAAAGAGGCAGACAAATACATTCCGAAAGGGTACAACCCGGAGTTGTATCGGATTCGGCACAGCGCGGCACACATCATGGCGCAGGCGGTGAAAGAACGGTTCGCGCCGGATGGAGATGTGCGCGTGGCAATTGGTCCTCCCATCGAAGATGGCTTCTATTACGATTTCGATCTGCCCCGCAATATCAACGAAGGAGATTTGGCGTGGATCGAAAACCGTATGAAAGAAATTATTAAAGGGAGCCATCCGTTTCAGGTGCGCGAAGTATCGGCAGAAGAAGCCCGCGAGATTTTTGCCGACGAACCGTACAAACTTGAATTGATTGATGGATTGGCGGCGGGGGTGGTAGATGAATACGGCAACAAATTGTCCGCTGATCAGGCTCCGCGTATCACCCTCTATCAACAAGATACGTTCGTAGATTTGTGCCGGGGTCCCCATGTGCGCCATACAGGGAAAATTAAAGCCACAGCCCTAAAATTGATGAATGTGGCGGGGGCATATTGGCGCGGTGATGAGAAAAATAAGCAACTCACGCGGATTTACGGGACAGCGTTTGAAAAGCAAAGCGATTTGGACGAACACCTGAAAAATCTCGAAGAGGCGAAACAACGCGACCATCGTAAACTCGGTAAAGAGTTGGGGCTGTACGCGATTGAGCCGAACATCATCGGGCAGGGGTTGATTTTATGGATGCCCAATGGTGCAATCA
>CBKYSX010000425.1:0-4473 GCA_966690745.1 uncultured Ardenticatenales bacterium | reverse complement strand
CCCAAATCTACCACCCGCACGGGTTGGTTCGCCGTAAAGGTATCTAATACACCTGTTTGGGAAATCAGTTTGAGAAATTCATTGATCTGAACAAACTTGTCCTGCTTGTCCGCTTTAATGACACCATTCTGATTCATAATGCCTACCGCTTTTAGGAATGGTGCGGCAGACTCGGCAGTTAGCAAACGTTGTTTTTGACGGTCGTGCGATAGGTCGGGTGTTACCTCTTTGCGCGAAGCATGGCGGTGAATAGAGGGGTGCCCTTTAACATTGATGTGAACCTGAATAGTTTCATCCGTTGTTTCAACGTAGAAGTTTTGGAAAGGTAAGCTCAATAATTGTTCGATTTGTTGCTCTGCTTCTTCGCCTTTGTAATTTTTGGTGATGTCTTTGGCGGCATCAAAGTAGGAAAATTGGAGATGGCGTTGCTTTTTCACTATAACCGGACGCACTGTGACTTTTTGCCATGCGATAGCATTGCCATGGTGGGGGCGACTGGCAACGGCACGTATAAAGGTAGTTTCGTTTAGAATATGAGATTTTAGCAGAGCGAAATGATCAGGTAGCATAGTTTTTTAAGATGTTGGATAGAGGGTATCTGACTTTGCCGCCGCGATAAAATCATTTTTATGGAGACCTCGAATTTTGTGGGTCCACCATTGGATTTTGACGTTGCCCCATTCCGTAATGATCAGTGGGTGATGTCCTTCATCCTCTGCCATAGCTCCAATTCGATTGGTGAAGGCGAGCGCAGAAGCAAAATCAGGAAATTTATAGTGCCGTTCCAAACGACTTACTCCCTCCTGTTCGATGATCTGCCATGCGGGAAGTTGGGGAAGTAGTTCGGCTATTTCGGCTTCGGTAACGGTCGGTGCGCCTCTGCGACAGGCAACACATTTCATCTGAACCAACGTATCCATCATTCCTCCTTCACAGGCTTAGACTGCTTTATCGTTGAATTTCCGTGTGTGTTTCATTTCCAGAAATTTTATAAAAGCAGAGTGGATTGGCGGTGTCACATCCGCATGCAACAGAGAATCCAGTGGTACCCACCGGGCTTCGCTATGCTCATCGGATAGTGTCAATTCGCCAGAAACGTAGGTGCAATAGAAGGAAATCCCAATTAATTCTTGAAAGTCCGGTTTGCGTCTAAAAGAAAACGTGTCGAAGGGGGTAATCACGTTTATACGAAGCCCGGTCTCTTCCATCACTTCGCGCATGACCGCATCAACAGGGGTCTCGCCTGTTTCGACGCGACCGCTGACGGGTTCCCATTCACCCGCGCCATGATCCTTTGAGAGACTCCTACGTAACAATAAAATGTGATTGTCACGCTCAATTAGAGCAGATACCCCTACCAGAAACAGACCTGCCATTGTCGCTCCGTTTTCGTTCAAATCACCACTATTCTTCAAAGTATATCCAGCCCGTGACCCGCGTGCAACGGACACAAAGACAACCCCTATTCATAGCGTTGGATATAAATCAGAAGTGTATCCATGATTGTATCTACCCGATAGCAAAAGAGTAGCGCAGATCACTAAACCTTTACCCTATGGCTATACTATTAAAGCGTTATTGCACACAACACAACAAAGGAGAAACCATGGCACACCATAATGAAGAGAAAAAAGTAAGACTCAGCAAAAAAATGCTGTCGGACGTGATGAAAGAGATTGATATTTGTATGATGACCACGGTAGGGGCATATGGTCATTTGCATAGCCGTCCCATGTCGAACAATCGCAATGTTGAGTGGGATGGCGATACGTGGTTCTTTTCTTACGCGGATTCGAGCCAGGTCAAAGAAACAGAGCGAGAACCGAATGTGAACCTTGCTTATGCGATGCCCGATGATATTGTATTTGTATCGGTAACGGGCAAGGGAGAGATTGTCAAGGACGACGAGAAGAAAAAAGAATTATGGTACGATGAGTTGAAACGGTGGTTCCCGGATGGACCTGAAGATAACAAAGTGGTATTAATTAAAGTCGAGGCGCGGAAAGCGTACTATTGGAGTAAAGAGGGGGATGGAGAGTTGGAGTTATAAAACTCGCCCAAAGCAAGGGATCAATTGCGGGCTTGGCCAGTCTGCTAAATCACACAACAATGGACAACCTTAGGGTTGTCCATTGTTGTGTGATTTGCCAGAAAAAAATGTCCAATGCGGTTATGATTGATACGTAACAATAATTGGTTCAGTCCAATCATTGTTGTTAATTGTCAAATTTGCTTTGAGTTTTGGCTGATATTTTTGAATGTAAATACGCTGGGCGGGAAAGTATTTTCGTTCGTAGCGGCTTAAAATGTCCGCACCAAAGCGCGGTACATCGCGGGTTTCAATGCGTTTCCATGCAGTTGCCTCGGTAATGTCCAGCCAAATTTTGTAATCAAAAACACGTGCCAATTCAGGTCGAAACAGAAAGATACCTTCTATAAGTACGATGGAATGGGGGAAAACCCGATAGGATATTTTACGACTATAAGTGTCCGTATCAAGGTCCAAAAGTGTTAGTGTCGTTTTTACTCCGCAATTATTGTGAATCGGATAGAGGATGGAGCGACGAAGCAAATTAAGGTCAAAGGTTCGCTTGTAATAATTCTCTACCTCATCAACACCACCATTTCGGATGGCGCGAGGGTGATGAAAATCATCCAGATGGATTATTTGAACATGGTAGCCTTCCTCGTTGAGGAAATCACCCAAACCTTTCGTCAACTCGCTTTTGCCCGATGTATCTATACCGCTTATCCCCGCAATGAAAGGGGTATTGGGATGGCGGAGTGCAACAATTTTATTGGCAATATATTTCAACAATTCCGACATACCTAAGGTTCAATCGTATCAGAACCGCTTTGGTTGGGAACAATCGGAATGAAGGAGCGATAGATGGCGCGGTACTGCCAGATTTCGTCCACGGCTTCATCACCCCTTTGCCCACCAATGACCAGAATATAGGGGTCACTGGCGACCAATGCCGCCCCAACGGGAAGCGGTGTTGCGGGAACACCCGCCGCTTGCCATTCTTGTTCGGGGCTTTGTTCCAAAAAGCCTTGAATCCCTAAAAGATAAACCGCACTCCCCAAAGTGACGGCACGGGGCTGGTTGTCGGGGGCAGGAAGGGGTGTTTCTTCGCGGAACGGCTCGGCGGAATTGGGCGAGTAGTGGAGAACATCATTCACGGCGCGTTGCTCTGCATTCATACCACCAAACAACAGAATCCCATCACTCACCGCCACTGCCGCCAAATCAGCACGGGGGTCGGGCAACTCGGCAACCGTTTCCCATTCATTACTATTCGGCAGGAGGCGATAGATCGCCGATTGAATCTCGCTTCCATCTGTGCCACCTACGTAATATAACACTCCTTCAAATGCTACGAGTGCCCCGCGTGCCAGGGATATGGGCAATGGGGGCATCTCCGACCACGCATCGGCTTGCGGGTCATATCGTTGCACGAAGTCAACAGGCGACCCTCCTGTATTAATACCCCCTGCAATATAAAATTGCCCCCCGGAAAACGTAGTTGCGGCGGAGCGAACCGGTTGTGGTAGGGCGGCGCGGGGTTCCCAATTACTAGAGGTGCTATCCAAAAGCCATACTTCCTCGGTTAGAGAATCCTGAATGATCCCCCCGACCATCAACACATCCCGACCCACCTTTGCCGCCATCACTTCGCTTCGCGGCGAGGGCAGAGAAGTCAATTGTTCCCATCGTTCCGGTTCCTGAACGACCAACGGCTCTACGGGGGGATCAGGTCGTAGACTTTGAATTGCCAATACAATCACCAGTGTCAGTAATATCCCGATAGCAACCCCCAATACCGGTAGTAACCAACCGGGGGTGCGTGTACTCGTTGATAGGGGGGGTGCTTCAATGGTTCGGACTTCAACCGTTCCCGATGTTTGAGGAATAATCAACGGTTCCGCCGGAATTTCAACGGGCGAAACGGTCATTACTAAAGGTGAATCCGGGTTGTTAGAAACAGGTTCTGTTATTTCGATTCCTGCTTCCGACGCTTCCTCATCTAAATCGAAACGCTCTTCCCCTGCTTCCAAAACAGAAATCGAATCAGCCCCATTGCTATTAGATGTGAGTGAGCCACCCGTGCCGCCTACTTGTACCCATCCCTGTTGAATCACATAAAGGGTGGCTTCGGTGCGCGAGGCGACGCCCAACTTCTCAAAAATATTTCGAAGGTGGACTTTGACCGTGTTGTGGCTAATGTCGAGGCTATGGGCAATCTCGCGGTTCGATGCGCCCGTCACGACCTGACGCATGATGTCAAGTTCCCGTTCGCTCAACAAAGGTTCGTTCATAAATGAAATGCTCTTAACAGGGATACGGTATAACGTAGAATTATAGCATGGTGTCTGCTATAGATACGGGAAGAGCAAAGAGGGAAGAATTTATTGGTTGTTTCTCTTCTCTCTTTGCTCTATACCGTCCGTATATGATGCTGATGCCATAAG
>CBKYSX010000424.1:0-4479 GCA_966690745.1 uncultured Ardenticatenales bacterium | reverse complement strand
AGTAGATAACAAGGCGGCAAATATCCTCTTGATAGAAAAAGGGGTTTTCCCGCATAATGAAGCCACTACACAAGCCTTAAATGAACGTCTGTTTGTACCCAACCTTGCCAGTCCAGAAGAGATTGAAGCCTTTATTGCGCCAAGAATGGAACAATGGGTGTTGCCACAATTGGCGCAGTGGCAAACCCATGATTTTGATTCTGCCTCGCTACAACACCAGTATGGTATCAGCGACAGTACCCACCTTCTGGCATTTGCCCATCGCATGGGCAAACTTAAAACCGTGCGTGTGGCGGGGCGGGGTGGGGTTCCGATTCAAGAACAGGTCTATCGGTTGAAATAAAATGACAGGATTTCAGCACAGTAGGTAGTTGCGTAGGCTTTGCGTAGGGAAAGCGTGGGGGAAACGGGATTTTTTGGCTAGGGAATTTGAGTAGGCTTGTGGTATTCTCTCAAACAGATAGACTACCTGCCGCCGTAGCAAAGGCAGGTTTTGCTACGGACGCAAAAGGAATAATTACCGGAGACATCCCATGACTGCATCAATCGCCACTCGTTTTCTACTCAGTCTCATCGTATTGTTGGCGGCATGGGGATTAAGTGCCCTGATGTGGGTGCATTAAACCTAACGCCGTTTCTCAAAAAAAATATCAAGAGGGAAGGTCAATGCTGACCTTCCCTCTTTGTTTTTAATACCCATATCAATAGATTGCACGCCTAAATACAACTATTTTATGGGATACTAATGAAATTTTTGCCACCTATTCATTTTGTACTTATGAGAAAAATTATACTAATAACCTAGATAGTTAGCTAGCTCTCTGATTTCTAATTGCCTATGACCCTTGAAAGGAATGCCTTTTGCGCTCACGCCCGACCGCTTACTTTATCATTCTCGCCTTGCTCTGCATATTCCTCGCGTTCAAGGTTAAATTCCTGCTGATCCCCGCCGCCATCATCGTGGCATTTGTTGGCTTGACTTTTGTCTATTCGCGCCAACGTTCCCGCATTAAATAATCGTCGTGCCACAATTGAATATTGCCTTTTTCCTTTAGGTTTTTTCACTTAGACATTCTAATAGTACCCGTTCTTTGCGGGCTTGCTTGTATGTCATTCAGCCGTACTGAATACTGATATTTCTAGTCAAATGGAGTAAATACTATGCACGATATTACCTTGTTATTGAACATCGGTGTTGCCCTGGCGGTGGCATTCGTCGGTGGCATGATTGCCCGCCGTTTAGGATTGCCCACGATTGTGGGATATTTGGCGGCGGGCGTGCTGATTGGTCCTTTCACCCCCGGCTTTGTGGGGGATGTTCACACTATTAGCCAACTTGCCGAGCTAGGCGTGATTTTCCTTATGTTCGGGGTTGGGATTCACTTTTCCCTCAAAGACCTCTGGTTGGTGCGGGATATGGCAGTACCGGGGGCGATAGGGCAAATGGCACTCAGCACCGCGGTGGCGGTGGGGCTGGCATTGTTATGGGGGTGGTCGCTTGCCTCCGGGCTGGTGCTGGGGTTAGCAATCTCCATTGCGAGTACTGTAGTGTTGCTACGGGGTTTGATGGACAACGGGTTGTTTAACAGCGAAGCGGGGCAAGTGGCGGTAGGGTGGTTGGTATTGGAAGACCTTGCTACGGTATTGATTCTGGTTCTGCTTCCCGCACTATCTCCCGCCAATCAGGGAGATGTATGGGCAACCACCGGGCTGGCGCTGGTCAAAGCCGCCGCCTTTGCCGCCTTAATGCTGGTGGTAGGCGGACGTGTTATTCCCTGGGTTTTGAAGCGGGTCGCCTTCACCCAATCCCGTGAACTCTTTATCCTAACGATTGTGGTGATTGCTCTCGGTACGGCAGTCGGGGCGGCGGAACTGTTCGGGGTTTCATTGGCATTGGGGGCGTTTCTGGCAGGGGTGGTGGTCAGTGGTAACGCCGTGAGCCATCAAGTCGAAGCCGAAGTAATTCCCTTCCGTGAGACCTTCGCCGTGTTATTCTTTGTATCGGTGGGAATGTTGGTGAACCCTTCGGTACTAGTGAACAACATCGGGCAAGTGTTGGCACTGACCTTTCTGATTGTCATCGGGAAGGCAGTGATTAGCGCAGGACTGGGCTTTCTCTTTCCCCGTCCGGCACATACCGCATTGGTAGTAGCGGCGGGACTAAGCCAAATCGGTGAATTTTCCTTTATTGTCGGGCAAGCCGGGGTCAGTTTGGGGTTGCTGACTCAAGATCAGTATTCGTTGATTCTGGCAGGGGCATTACTCTCCATCATGGTGAATCCCCTCATGTTCCGTGCCATTGCCCCGGTTGAAGCATTTCTGCAACGTTATCCTGCTTTATGGAATCGCATTAATCGCCATGCCACGCCTCAAACCCCCGTAGACCCCGAAATTGAGGGGCATGTGGTGATAGTCGGCTTTGGGCGCGTGGGCAACCATATTGTGAATGTTGTCCGCCATCTGGATATTCCCCATCTCATAATAGACCGTAATGCCCAACGGCTAGTGGAGCTCGATAAAAAAGGCGTAGCAACTCTTTTTGGCGATGCCGCTAATTCCGAACTGTTGCGCCATGCCCGGTTGCCCTACGCCCGCGTTCTGGTAGTCACATTGCCGGATGAAGTATCTACCGAACTGGTGGTCGCCGCCGCCCGCCAACTTGCCCCGAATTTGCATATTATTGCCCGCGCCGCTACGCAAGAGGGTGTGAAAGAGTTGGCAGAATTAGGCGCGCAGGATGTGATTCAGCCGGAATTAGAAGGGGGGCTAGAAATTGTGCGCTATACCCTCTTACGCTTAGGTTTTCCCTCCAACGAAGTTCAGCAATATACGGATAAAGTACGCCAGGATAACTACGAAATCGTGGATAGTGCCGTAGATGAGCATCGGTGGTTGGATCAATTGATTCGAGCGGCGCGTGGCACGGAAATCAGTTGGATCCCGTTGGCGGAGAATAGCCCGATACTTCATCATAGCCTCTCCGATATAAATCTACGGGCGCGAACGGGAGCTTCGATTGTAGCAATTGTACGGGAGCAAAATGTTGTTCCCAACCCGACTCCAACAACGCAATTTCAGGCAGGTGATGTGATCGGGTTAATCGGTGACTCTACCCAATTAACTGCCGCTTCCGGCGTATTAAACCCTGTATAACTCGATGTAACCACGTAGGGCGGGAAGTCAGAACTGAATGATAGGTTCCGGCTTCCCGCTTTTTGTTTTTATCAATTCTGATTACTGTAGAAGGTAATCAAGGTGCCGGATTCAAGGAAAGGGGAAAACCGCTTATGGGAATTGCGACCGATATTGTTATTGTGGTGGTAGCCGCCCTGATTGGAGGATTGATTGCCCAACGTCTGCGCCAACCATTGATTTTAGGATACATTTTGGCGGGGGTAGCGATTGGTCCTTTTACCGGCGGCATTACCGTAAGTGATGTTCATGACCTTGAATTGCTGGCGGAATTGGGGGTCGCGCTGTTGTTGTTTGCCTTAGGGTTGGAATTTTCGCTGAAAGATTTACAACCGGTTCGGAATATAGCTCTGATTGGTACGCCCATTCAGATGGTCTTAACCATTCTTTTGGGGCTGGGGATTGCGTCTGTCTTAGGATGGAGCTGGGTGGAGGGGCTTTGGTTTGGTTCACTGATTTCGCTTTCCAGCACCATGGTTCTGCTCAAAACATTGATGAGCCGCGGACTTTTAGGAACGCTCTCCAGTCGCGTCATGATTGGCATGTTGATTGTGCAAGATTTGGTGGTCATACCCTTGATGTTGATTTTGCCTACGCTCAACAATCTTGAGACAGGGCTGTCGGTGTTGGGGTGGGCGGCGGTGAAAGCCGTCTTGTTTATGGTTGCTATGCTACTGGTGGGGACACGTCTCATACCTATACTCTTACGAAGAGTGGCTTCCTGGAATTCCCGTGAACTCTTTTTGCTTTCCGTAACGGCGATTGGCTTGGGGGTTGGGTATGCTACCTATCTGGTAGGCTTATCTTTTGCTTTCGGTGCCTTTGTAGCCGGGGTAGTCTTAAGCGAATCGGATTACAGTCATCAAGCATTGAGCGATATTATCCCCTTAAGGGATTTGTTCGGGTTGCTCTTTTTCGCTTCGGTGGGGATGTTACTCGACCCCGCCTATTTGATTGCCAATATCACCACAATATTGGTCGTGGTGGCACTGGTGGCGGCGGGGAAGGCACTTATTTTCGGCGTAATTTCGCGGACGTTTGGCTACGGGCGGATTATTCCGTGGGCAGTCGGGTTGGGGTTATTTCAGGTCGGCGAATTTGCTTTTGTGGTGGCGCGGGTCGGGGTAAATACACAATCCATCTCCAATGATTTGTACTCGCTGGTTTTAACGGTAGCAGTGGTGACGATGTTGTTGACTCCGATTATCTCTCAATTGGCGGTGCCTATTTACGAATGGCGCAAGCGTAACTTCCCGGAAGAACCGTTACGCATGATTAATATTCCCG
>CBKYSX010000423.1:0-4518 GCA_966690745.1 uncultured Ardenticatenales bacterium | reverse complement strand
CCAGATAGGCAAAATACCGTTCGTTCAGCAACCCGATTTCATCCAACATCGTCCGGCGGTACAACGCCGCGCCGCCGCTTGCACCAAAAATCTCGGCGGGGGTTTGCACCAAGGGGTGAGTGCGGGGCAAGCCGCCAAAACGGTCCCATGCTATTGCGGCACGGTCCATGGCAATCCCCGCGCTCTGTACCATCTCCGGTTGCCCCGCAAACAACAACAGCCCGGTTGCCGAACCGACAGTTGGCTCTTCCATTGTCTGTAACAGCAATTCCAACCAACGGGGGTCCGGTTCGGTGTCATTGTTTAGCAATGCCACAAACGGGGTATTTCCGGCGCGAATCCCCTGATTGGTCGCTGGGGCAAAGCCCTGATTGGTGCTGTTGCGAATCACCTGTATATCAGATTGTTCCGCCAACCATTCCAACGAGCCATCGGTGGAGCCGTTGTCCACCACAATCGTTTCAAAGCGGCGTTCCGTCTGGCGGCGCAAGGCGGCAATGCAGGGTTGCAACAAATGCACCCCGTTCCAGTTGACAATGACAATGGAAATTAGCATGATGGGTTTATCGTACCACGAAGTTTGCGGAGAGAAATTGACAACAACAGGTTAGGGATTGATTGAAAAGTTTCCTTAGAGTAGCCAGAATATGCTTTTACTGTTAGGAAAACCCATCTATGGAAACCCACGTCCCCATTCTTGAGACTCCTAAACCCACCAAAGTAGTAGTTTTTGCATCAAGACGTGAGTGGATGTCTCACAGGAAAATGCCGTACAACCTCCAGATGGGATGACGATGACGATAGCCGCCTATGGAAGGATGTGTCGTTCATCCCGCAATGTGCAGCGGACAACCAACGGGCTTTATCTTTGCGAACGTCTACACGGCAACTCAAAAGCCCTGCTCCGTAATGGAGCAGGGGCTTTCGTTCGTACGGTGGATTGTTGAGAGGGGTTTAGTCCGCGGGGGCACCTTGAGTTTCAATCATGGTTAAAACATTGTCACGCCACTCATGAATGAAATCATGGAACGCTTCGGTATAGGCGGAATACATTTCTTCCATATCCACCGTATCATCGTCGCCGTCCGTAGGCAAAACAGCATTGTTTCCCAATGCCAATACCTCGTCCACAAACTGACGCGCCATAACAGCCGCCGTGGATGCTTCGTTGGACGTACCGAATACGACAGAGGGAGTGTTACTCAGGCTGTTTCTTAAAAAATCGTCTTCGTCCTTGAGCATATTCAAGGCGATTCCCCGCCGATGGATGGTGGTCGGGAATGCACGGAGGAGATGTACTTCCATTTCTGAACCATGCTCAGCCGCCATCTCTTCAGTCGGAGTTGCCCCGCCGGTTGTAGAAAATTCTCGATGATAAGTGTCAACCATATAACGGCTCATCAATCGAGTTCCCATTTCAACAAGCATCGCCTCTTGCTCCTCACGATCCAGACAACGAAACATTCTTACCAGGCGAATCTCTTTATCAGTGGTCAACTGCATTGAGGCTACCTCCTTGAAGCGTGTAGTATTAATAAATCAATTACAACTTATCACCGGTCATCGCTACCGAAAGCCTACGGGGTGTAGGGATTGCCCTTTCAAAAAGAAAAAAGCAAGTGAAACGGGCAATGTTACAGCGGTAGATAGCGGTAGCATTGGCTTTGATAGATTCCGCAACGGTTTTAAGAATGTGTATTGAATGCGGGGAAAACTATATTTTGAGTTGAGAGACATCGCCCGTATATGATGAACATCACAATTTTACTGAATCATGTATATCATGCAAAGCAAGCACGACAACCTATGTCGTATAAGTCTTTAGATGAAGGTGGGCAGTACTTATTTCCCGATGCAGAAGCGGGAGAAAATCATATCCAGTAAATCTTCGGTGGCGGTTTCACCGGTAATTTCACCGAGGGCGTTCACGGCGGCGTGGAGGTCAATCGTGACAAAATCGGCGGGGAAACCGGTGGCGATGCCCTCCATCGCATTGGCTACGTGTTGCCGCGCTTGCAGGATGGCTTGCTTGTGGCGCGGGTTGGTAATTAGGGCAGTGTCGGTGTTCAGGCTTCCGCCCACCGCCAATTGCCAGAGCGTGTCTTCCAGCGTGTCAATCCCTTCCCCCCTTAAAGCACTGATGTGAATATGGGGCACATGGGGCAACAGGGGAGTGTCGGTGCTATCAGGAGCAAGGTCTTGTTTGTTTTCAACGACAACGGCGGGGCGGTTGCCGACAAGGGCGGCGAGGGTGCGCTCTTCCTCGCCGATGGGGTGGGAACGGTCTAGCACGAATAAGACCAGATCAGCTTGATTCATGGCGGAGCGGGACCGTTCCACACCGATGCTTTCGACCACATCGCGGGTCTCCCGTATCCCTGCCGTGTCAATCAGCACCAACGGAATCCCGCGCAGATTGAGCGAATCTTCCACCAAATCCCGCGTCGTGCCCGGAATATCAGTGACAATCGCCCGTTCGGTGCGGAGCAGACGGTTGAGCAAACTGGATTTGCCCACGTTGGGCTTGCCGATAATTGCCACGCGCAACCCGTTGCGGAGCAGGATGCCCCGATCCGCATTGTGAAGCAGGGTGTCCAGTTGCGCCTGTACCCGTTGCAGGTCGGGGGTCATGTCTTGCGGGGGGACATCATCTTCGGGGAAATCTATTGTGGCGGTAAGGTGCGCTAGCACTTCGATCAGGGCGGTTCGCGCCGCCCGAATCTCGCCACTCAATGAGCCGCCCAGTTGCTCCATCGCGGCATGCATCCCGACATCGGTCCGCGCCTGTACAATGTCCAGTACGGCTTCGGCTTGCGCCAAATCCAGCCGCCCGTTGAGGAAAGCGCGGAGGGTCATTTCGCCGGGATTCGCTAGCCGCGCCCCCGCATTTAACAGTAATCCCAACGCCTGTTTCACTGCCACATGCCCGCCATGCGAATGGATTTCAACCACATCTTCGCGGGTGTAGGAACGGGGAGCCTTGAAATAAATCGCCATTACCTCGTCCAGCGATTGACCCTCCCCATCCACAATATGTCCGTAGCGCATCAAATGAGAACGGGGTGGAATCTCCCCCGCCACCCGGAAGACCCTCTCCAGCAGGGGCAACGCCTCCGCGCCACTGACGCGCACAATGCCAATCCCCGCCTCTCCTGGTGCGGTAGCAATGGCGGCAATCGTATCGTTTAACGAATATTGCATAGCGCATAGTGCATATTGCATAGGACAACACAGTGCATCGTTTATGCACTATGAACTATGCAATATGCAGTCGTTACCGTATCACCAACGCCGGACGATCCAGTCCGATTACCAACTGATGGGCGATGTCATCCAACAGAATCCGCCGCCAGCCCGTTCCGGCATGGGCACCCAGGATAATCAGGTCGTAATCCCCTTCGCGGGCTTCGGTCAGCACTTCATCCACCACACGCCCGTGCCGCACTTTAGCAACTGCCTGTACCCCTGCCTTTGCCAGTACTGCCAGATCATGGGTAAAAATCACCCCTTCAGGGGCATGTTCTTGCATCAGCCCTTCCGCATCGGCGCGGAGGAAATGCCCGTCAATTCCGGGGGCGGCACTCATATGGGACATAACGTGCAGAATCGTCACGTTGGCGGAGCCGTCAAAGAGGCGCGGCAGTTGGGTGGTGGCGCGGTCAATAATGCGGGCTTCGGGGGCACCACTATCGCAAATCAGCACCCGTTTAATCGGTCCGATTTCCCCCTTCACCACGACCACCGGGCAAGGGGCGTGTTCCACCACGCGCAGGGCAGTAGAGCCCAACACAAAGCGCGTGAACAACCCTTGATGTTGTTTTTCCCCCACCACCGCCAGATGGTGCCTTTTTTCTTCCGCCTCCCGCACAATTTCTTCGGCGGGGTGTCCGCGCCGCAGTTTGGTTTCGTACTTGACGGCGTAAGGCTGGATAATGAACTCCGCGCTTTGCAAGGTGTGGCGGGCGCGTTCCACCTCTTCCTCTTTTTTGACAATCGTCAGAATCACCAATGGCTCTTCGAGCGCACGGGCGAGGTGGGCACTATAGGTCAGGGCAACGGTGGCGTGAGCACTCCCGTCAGTAGCAACCAGAATAGACATGGTGGATGACTCCTGTTCAGGCAAAAAGCGGCGCAACATGCCGCGCATGGTTTTAGACAAACATTAAGAGCAACGGGGTAATCACAATCAGCACCACAAAGACAACGAGGGTGCGATTGTCATTCGATACCCAATTCACAAAGCGCAGTAACATCCGTTCGTAATAACGATAGCCAATCAACAATATAATAGCGGCAACCGCCGTCAATGAAATCATCTGCGCCAGCACGATGGTGGAGGCATCGGCATTTTCCAGCAACAACGCCACCAACAAGGTGTCAATAAAGGTCGTGATATTCGCCCCCATAATATAGGGAATCACGTTTTCCCGCCGCACCAACCCTCTCTGGCTCAATGGCACAAGCAATCCCAGCGAGATACTGACGGACATCGAAATGAGCGTTACCAGACAGCCCAAA
>CBKYSX010000422.1:0-4523 GCA_966690745.1 uncultured Ardenticatenales bacterium | reverse complement strand
CGACCTCACGATCCCGATCCGTGTGCGCTACCGGACTGCGCTACTCGCCGATGATGGGCGTAACAGGACTCGAACCTGTGACCTCCACGATGTCAACGTGGCACTCTACCCAACTGAGCTATACGCCCCTATCCTATGTTTTGGGATATTTTCGATTCAGTTGAATCGAAAATATCCCAAGCCCTGTATGAGATGCCCACAGAGGGATTTGAACCCCCACTCCTTGTGAGAACTACACCCTGAATGTAGCGCGTCTACCAATTCCGCCATGTGGGAGCGGTAGGTACGGACCCCTTCATTTCCGAAGACAACAACAGGGAGGGAAGAAAGGGAAGTGCCCGTTAATGGACTCGAACCATTGGCCTCAGCGATGTGAACGCTGCACTCTAACCAACTGAGCTAAACGGGCGTTTGGATACGACAGTGCCGGTGGAGGGAGTCGAACCCCCATGCCTTTCGGCGAACGATTTTGAGTCGTTTGCGTCTACCATTCCGCCACACCGGCGAGCGTGGCTATCACATCTGTAAGAGAGTGTGATGATTCTATAATAAGGCGATCGTGGGAGGATTCGAACCTCCGTCCTTTGCCTCCGCAGGGCAACGCTCTATCCACTGAGCTACACGATCACGGGGTTTGGTTGTCGAACGTATCCTATCACACACCAATCGTTTTGTCGAATTTTTATGTGATTCAGATTTGGCAGAGCCACTTCGTTTCGAGTGACCGTAGTAGGACTCGAACCTACAACCCGCTGATTAAGAGTCAGCTGCTCTGCCAGTTGAGCTATACGGCCCTGACTTAAAAGTGAGGGACAGTTGCCCCTCACCGAATGGAAAAGGGATTATACATCAAGGGGGGTCGTTGTCAAATTTTTACGGGTAGGGAGCAGGGGGTACGACTTACCATAAATCCTCAAATTTGTCCCCCTACGCTATACTATTAGTAGAACAAGTATTCACGTATCTTATCCTCTTTTTGGCAGAGCCATCCGCCCACGGAAACGAACGATAGAAGAATGATTCCGGTCAAATTACAGCTCCGCAATTTCATGTGTTATCGCGGGAATGAAAATCTGGTGGATTTTAGCGGTATCCATCTCGCCTGTTTAACAGGGGACAACGGGCAGGGCAAATCGGCATTACTAGATGCCATGACCTACGCGCTGTGGGGCAAAAGCCGCGCCAGCTCCCCCGACGACCTCGTAACGCGGGGCGAGAGTGATATGGAAGTGCAATTGGAATTTGAACTATCAGGGTCGCGGTACCGCGCTGTTCGCAAGCGAAGCCTTGCCGGGCGTGGCTCCAGCACCCTGGATTTGTTGGGGCAACGCAACGATGGTTTTTTCGCCCCCTTAAGCGAACCCACCATCAATGAAACCCAAAAGCGCATCAATAAATTATTGAAATTTGATTACGACACCTTTGTTAATTCCTCTTTTTTGATTCAAGGGCGCGCCGATGAGTTTACGACCAAACGCCCCGGCGAACGCAAAGAGATTCTGGCGGATATTTTGGGGTTGAGTGCCTATGATGAGTATGGCAAACGCGCCAAAAGCAAAGCCGATGAAGCCAAACAGCAAGCGCAATTGCTCCAACAGGAATTAGAGGGGATTCGCGCCATCGTTGCCCAACTCCCCCTGTTTGAAGAGGAAGTAATTAACGCGGAGGAAGAAGAGCAACGGCTGGATGGGCAATTCCGCACTGAGAATGATGCCCTTCAGGCGTTATTGGATCAGCGCAAGGCATTAGATGCCAAAGAAGAACAACGCCATCAGGCGGAGCAACGGGTCAAAGAAATTCACAGCCAATTGAGCGCAGTACGCCAACGGCTGGATGACCAACGCCTGCGGTTGGCAAAAGCCGAACATTTATTGACCCGCGCCGATGAAATTCAAGCGGCGATGGCAGAATTGGAGCAGGCGCGGCAGGAAAAAGAGCAATGGGATGATATTTTCCGCCAGAGCACCGAGCTGGACCAAAACAGCCATGCCCTGCAACGGGATGTAGACCGCGCCAGAGGGGAAGTCGAAAAGCAGATTCACGGGGTTCAGGCTGAGCTAAAGGGACATGCCGACACGCTCAAACGGTATCAGCACCGCGAACAGGAGCTTGCCGATGCTCAGAAGCGGATTGAATTGTTGGAATCTGTAAAACGAAAACGGGAGCAAGAACAGCAGGAATTGAGCGAAATTCATTTTATGCTGATGCAGTTGAAAAGTGCGAACGAGCAGTTGCGCCCCGCTATGGATGAGTTGAAGGAGCGCATTAACCTGCTGGAACACACCGAAGGTGCCGCCTGCCCGGTCTGCCGCCAGGCGTTGAGTGCGGAGGCGCAAGCGACAGCGTTAGAAGATGCCAACGCCGAAGGCAAACGGATGGGCGATACCTACCGTGCCAACAACGCCGAATTGAAACGGCTCACTCAGATTTATCAGGGGTTGCAAGAAACAATTGCCGCCGCCGACCGTCAATTGAATGAATTGGGCAAATGGCAAAGAATTGCCGGAGAAGGCGCAACGATTGCCGATGCGTTGGTACGCGCCCGGACCGGACAGGCAGAGGCGAACGAACGAATTGCCCTGCTCCGCGCCCAATTGGAGGCAGGCGACTATGCCCACGAAGCCCAACAAGAATTAGCAACCCTCGCCGCCACCCGCGCCGAATTGGGCTATGACGGAGCGCGCCATCAGGCAGTGAAGAGTCGCATTCAAGAGCTATCCCCGCGCCAGCAGGAATTTAAGGAGTTGGCAATTGCACAGGAGCAAGTCGGAGGGATTCGGGAACTGATTACAACCCTGCAACAAAATGAAGGGATGTGGCTGGGGCAATTGCAAACCACGCAGGGCGAGATTGAAAAATTAACGCTGGAATTGCGCGAACGGGAAGCGTTGCAACGGCAAATCAGTGCCCATCAAATCACGGTACGCGAGGTGCAGACAAATCTGGTCAATGCCCGCCGCCGCCATGGAGCCGCCCGCCAGAAACTTGCCGATGCGGAACGGCAAGCCGCCCGCCAGCCGGAGATTGAACGCCACTGTAGTGCGGTGGTGGAAGAGCAAAACCTCTATACCCAATTGGTCAATGCCTTCGGGCGCAAAGGGATGCAGGCAATGATGATTGAAGCCGCGATTCCCGAAATTGAAGAACGCGCCAACGATTTATTGATGCGAATGACCAACGGGCGTATGAATGTTTCGATTCAGACCCAGAAAGAGACCAAAGCGGGCAACCCCGCCGAAACGCTGGATATTTTTATTTCCGATGAGAATGGCGAACGCCCCTACGAAACCTTCTCCGGCGGGGAGGCATTCCGCGTTAATTTCGCGTTACGGATTGCCCTGTCGCAACTGCTCGCCACCCGCGCCGGAACCTCCCTGCGTACCCTTGTCATGGACGAAGGTTTTGGGTCGCAGGATGCCCAGGGGCGCGAACGGCTGATTGAAGCGATTAACAGTGTACAAGACGATTTCGACCTGATTCTGGTGATTACCCATATCGAAGAGTTAAAAGATGCGTTCCCTGTGCGCCTTGAAGTGATCAAAGGCGCACAGGGAAGCCGGGTGCTTGTGGCGGGGTAGTCCAATCAAAAGGGTTAATTTACCCCGAAAAATGCACCTTTTTTAGATGCATTTGTATACTTCTGAGATGACCTCCTGATAATAACCGAATAAGTATAGTATGGGGATTTCAATAGAACCCACTTAGATTTCTTTAACCCACCTTTTGTCGGGTATAATATTCATGTTATGTCATCTTTATTTATGTTTCTTGAGAACAATTGATCTTTGCTTTGTTTCTTAAACTCTCTTTTGTTCAATCTATAAATAAGCATGTATATCAAGGCACCACCAATATTCGTAGTAAGTATTAACTGCCATGCCGTTTTAGTTACCTCTTGATAGATAGCGATACTGACAATGACAGATACAATAGTGAATGTTATTGCATATACAATGGGACCCCATTTTAAGTTCATATGTTCTCCTTGTACTACTGACCGTTTCTAATGGTGAGGTTATATTGACTACTATAAAGCAAAGTGTAGTCTGCCCACATGGGATTGACGTGGTTAATAAATTGTCCTCTAATTTCAGTCCCAGAGAAAAACATAAGATATTGATCCGTTGAATTCATATTAAAGGTTGTAGATGGGAAACCACCGCCGCTTATTAAAGCAAAACCGCTCCCTGCCAAAACTTGTATCTTTATCGGCATATCTAAGCCGGCGGTCAGCAATGAAACTCCCAAGCCAGCAAACCCAAAAGCCACATTAACCCCAACTCCTTGCCAACCAGTATAAGTCCCTTGAGCTACTATGTAGGCTGGGTTAAGGTAAAATGTTCCCTCTTTACCCGTTTTTGAACCAGTCCACCTAACATTAGCATACCAGATAAGACTGTCTGACCCAGTATGACCTAATGCAAAATCATGGAGCATAACTTCTTCACATTCACAACCTATAGGATTTCCCAATTCATCCGACAGGTAAATTCCAGATAAAATATTTTGCCCTGCTCCTGCAA
>CBKYSX010000421.1:0-4528 GCA_966690745.1 uncultured Ardenticatenales bacterium | reverse complement strand
GAACCTCGAATGCCGATACGCTCAATTTGGAAGCAACGGGGGTCAAAACCAACGAACGGGGCTGGATTCCTGTCAACGACACTTTAGAAACCAATGTTCCGGGTATTTATGCCGTTGGGGATATTAACGGCGGACCCGCTTTTACCCATATCTCCTATGATGATTTCCGCATCCTTCGCGCCAATCTGATTGAAGGCGGCGACCTTCGCACCAATGGGCGACTTGTGCCTTATACGATGTACACCGACCCGCAATTGGGGCGGGTGGGTCTAAGCGAACAAGAGGCGAAGGAAAAAGGGCGGGCGGTAAAAGTTTTCAAGATGCCCATGAGTTCGGTGGCGCGGGCATTGGAAACCGACGAACCGCGTGGACTGATGAAAGCCATCGTTGATAAAGAGAGCCAACAGATTTTAGGGGCAACCGTATTGGGGATTGAAGGAGGGGAGGTAATGACTATGTTTCAACTCGCCATGATGGGCAATCTGCCTTACACCACCCTGCGCGATGCCGTTTTTGCCCACCCCACGATTGCGGAAGCGTTGAATAATTTGTTTACGGAATGACCGGAGGAAATACATAGTGCATATTGTATGGTTCATAAAGGCGTTTACATTTCAACTGTAATGTCGTTGCCGTTTATGCAATATGCACTATGTTCTATGAATTACTGTGTCTGCCCGACCAATTTTACCTCAAACACTGCTCCTCCTCCCTCCAGATTCGCAACAGTCAGCGTTCCCCCATGGGCGTGGGCAATGTCGGAGGCAATTGTTAAGCCCAATCCCATCCCCTGCGGAAAACGGGAATGGCGATTGCTTCGATAAAAAGGGGTAAACAGATGAGGTATCTCTTCGGCGGCGATGCCCGGTCCCGTATCACGAACCCGTATTATCGTAGTTTGGGAGGCGTTTTCATAGAATGCCTCCACCGTAATTCCCCCTTGATGGGTATATTTCAGTGCGTTGTCCAGCAAGTTCCCCAGCAATTGCCCCATACGGTCAGGGTCTAATAACAAAGTGGGTAAGGTAGGGTTAAGCGTGGTTGTGAACGCCAAACCTTTGGCATGGGCGGCGGTACGGTAAGGAGATAAGACGGTTGGAAGCCACGTTTCCAACGGGACAGCCTCCCGATTTAAGGCAAACGGTCCGCTTAATCCGGCGTGTAAATCCACCAACGAGCGTGATACCCGATGAAGCCGTTGAATTTCCCCTGCTACACCATCCAACAATTCCCGCTTCAACTCTGGTTCTTCGCTAGCACCCCCACCCAATGCCTCCACTGCCGTCAACATCGCCCCCAACGGGCGATTTAGTTCATGGCTTAAATTCGCCAATAGATTCAGCCGCGTTTTGGCGACACTATTTAACTGTTCCGTCAGCGTGTTCACCGCCCCGGTCAACTGCTGTAACTCCTGCGCGCCTTCTACCGGAAGCGGGGCGCGGCGGGTTCCCTGTACCAACCCTTGTACTGCCAGGGTCAAACGATTGAGCGGACGTTCCAACTGAAACGCCAACCCTGCTCCCAGCCCGCCCCCCATCACCAGCCCGACAATCAACACCCCCCCAATCGCATAACGTAATCGCAACAACTCATCCGTCACGCGATCAACGGTCTGGGTAATCCGCACTGCCCCCAACGGCTCCAATGTATGCCCTGTGACCGGAACCCACACCGTAATTTCCTGCTGATTGCCCCGTTCCTCTGTGTTAATGATGGTTTGGCGAATCGAATCATCTTCATTCGCACTTAACGCTTCGGTAGGGAAGGGGAAGGTGACGACATCACCCACTTTCAGCGTACTGTTGATGCCATTGGCAATTACCTCACCCCGTTGATTGAGCAGGGTCACTCCGTAAACATCGTGCGTTTCAAGGTGTTCTACAATTGCCTGTGCCTGTTGCGGGTCATCCCATAGCGGAGGCGTTTCTTCGGTGAGGGCGGCAATCAATTCCGCCTGTCGGGCAAGCGCGGTGCTGAGCGCGGGAACAAAAAATTGCGTTTCCAGCACATACAAAATTAATATCCCGACCAACGGGATAATGATGAGGAGGGGAAGTAGATGGCTGAGGATAAAACGGGTGCGGAGAGCAGACATGGCGCGAAGGGGGAGAAGGGAAATGGGAAAGGTCAACTACTGTTCAGTTTATACCCCACGCCCCGAATGGTCAGCAAGCGGGTGGGTTTGTTGGGGTCATCTTCGATTTTTTCGCGTAGCCATCGCGTATGGACATAGACCACTTGTGGCTCACCCTGAAAATCTTCACCCCACACTTCGTTTAGCAATTCTTCTGTGGTAACAACCCGCCCTGCCCGTTGCATCAGGGCATAAAGCAAATCGAAAACGCGGGGCGGGAGCTCTACTGGCTTTCCCCGCAGGGTAACGGTATGGGCAATCGGGTCAATCGTAAGGTCATCTACAGTCAGGATAGAGGGGGTGGGTGTTTCCGTATTTTCTTTCGGGGATGCACGACGTAACACCGAGCGAATCCGCGCCAGCAATTTTTCGGTGGTAAAGGGTTTGGTGATGTAATCATCCGCACCCATTTCCAAACCGAGTACCTCGTCCAGTTCAGCGACACGGGCGGTTACAAAAATGACCGGAATGGTTGTGTTTTCCCGCAGACGGCGCAAAAGTTCCATCCCATCCAGGTCGGGCAAGCCTATATCCAGCAAAACCAAATCAGGGGAGGTGGTAGCAACTATGCTTAAGGCTTCAGCGGCATTCCCTACGGCAGTGACGGTAAAATCGGCTTTTTGGAGTTGGAACGTGAGGCTTCGGCGGAGCAGGGGGTCGTCGTCTACAAGCAAAAGGTGGTGCATATCTCTATTTTCATCAGAAAACCGAAAGCGGAAAACGAAACAATCAATAGACAACAAAAAAGGCGGCACTGCCCTGCCGCCTTTCCGCAAACCACCCGTACAGGGCGTTTCAGATAATCATTCATAAGTATAAAACGTGGTAATCAGCAGGGCTTTACGACGAGCTTATGAACAAATCACCTTTACTATGGATTACCCACACCTAGGGGCGGGTCATGAGTTCCATTTTGGGAGACCCCTCCGCGTTGTGACCCGCCCCTACGAACTAACTCTCCATTTCTATACAACAGGTATATAGCCCCGTCCCTTTAGGGCGGGGAATGGAGGGGGTATGCCCCCTGCCTAGGTTCCAAAATCAAATTGCAATTGAGTCGCTAGCGGTTCTTTCGAGGGGGGTACAATCTGCGAACGCTCAACTGTGTTCAACCCGTATCGGGTGGCAATCTCCACCTGTAGCTGTCTAATTCGTTGGCGGTGCGCTTTCGGTGGGTAGCTGTAGGCATACGTAGCTTTGTAGCGTGGGGTCAGGTCCGGGCGAATCTCATCCAGATAAGGCATAAAATAGTCTCGCGCCTGTTCGCGCAAATTCAACAAATCCGCATACCAGTAAATTGCCCCTGCCTCGGAGACCGCCTTTGCAACGGACTCCATCATTTTTTCGTTGTCGGTCATCCCCGGAAAGACAGGAGCCATGAGTACCCCGACCGTAATCCCTGCGTTTGCCAGTTTTCGTATCGTTTCCAGACGCTTCTTCACGGTACAGGTGGTTGGCTCCAATTGGCGCGTTAATGCCTCATCGGTGGAAGTAATCGTCATAAAAATGGTGAGTGGGAGCGATTGGGCAAATTTCGCCAGTAAGCCTAGGTCGTCTTGAATGTGATGGGATTTGGTGGTGATGCTCAACGGAGTGCGTTTTTCCAGAAAGACCTGCACCATCCGCCGTGTGATGCGGTATTGCCGTTCAATCGTCTGATAGGGGTCGGTAATCGTCCCCATTGCGACCAGTTCTCTATGCCACGATTTGCGCGATAGCTCTTGCCGCAACACTTCGGGCGCATTCACTTTCGCAATCACGATATGCTGAAAACGGTTCATCGGCAGTTGTAGATATTCGTGACTGGCGCGAGCATAACAGTACCAGCAATCGTGAACACAGCCCCTATACGGATTCGCACTCCATTTGAACGGGAACCGTTCAATCTTGATTTTGTTTAAGACCGATTTTGCTTCCTGTTCCCGCACTTCAAGTTTAACCGTTCGGGTACTCATAAGATCACTCCCAGTCGGTTGTATCCGCTCAAATGTTCTAATTTTAATTGGGTGCTTGAATCCAACAAATATCAACCCCCTCTGCAACTATAGTTTTACTTTATTTCCCTAACACGACCCGTTGCAATCCCGGCGCAATACAAAAGCACTGTGGCTAAACAAGGGACAAAACCCTTTGAAAATGGGAACATCCGGCAACGCCTTCGCGGTAGCATGTGCAATCAGAACATACTGCTTTGGGTAAAGCACTATCGCTGACCCCATCACAAGGAGTTGCTATGACAACCACAACTGCACTTTCTGCCCCCTCCCAAAATCCTTTTGCTTCCGTTACCACCCTGGGCAACATGCTGTCCTACCACGCCCATCGAGTGTTCCTTTCTCACGGCCGCCTTCCCCTTTCCCCAACCGGCGACCCCATCCCGACCGAAACCGGTCC
>CBKYSX010000420.1:0-4540 GCA_966690745.1 uncultured Ardenticatenales bacterium | reverse complement strand
ATTCGGGTAAATTCCCCATAGACAGAAGCGTAGTACTCTTGCTATACTAAGCCCCATACGTGGTTTTGGTATGGAATGAAGTGCTTCTCTACTCTTTTACGATTGGTACCATTGGGTGAAACGAATAGGACGGACGGTCCACGTTTACTCCACAGGTACGGTTCGTAAAAGATAACGGGAAGATACATCGCCCAGGAGTGCATCTATGCGCCTTCGTGCCTTGCTCTTCGCTTGTTTGAGTGCCATTCTTTTGTTTACAGCAACCTTTGGTATGAGCCATGCCGAAGGGTCGCATACCGTGAAACCCGGCGAATCCTTAACGGGTATCGCCGCCCAATACGGGGTGACAGTGGCGCAACTTGCCACTGCCAATGGCTTAAGTTGGAATGCGTGGGTTTATGTAGGGCAAGTGTTGACCATTCCCGGTAGCGGCGGGGGGGCAACGACCACCCCACCCGCCTCCGCAGGAACTGCCACAACGGTCTATGTCGTTCAACCGGGGGATACACTTTTTAGTGTCGCCCTGCGGTACGGAACTACCGTAGAGGCGATTAAAACCGCCAACGGGTTGTCCGGCGACATGATCTATTCAGGGCAACGGTTGTATGTACCGGGAACCGTAGGAACGAACAATATTCCCTCGCCGGTCGTGCCGGGGGGGGCAACCATTCCGGCGGCAAGTGCGGGCGAACGTTGGATAGATGTGAACCTTTCAACGCAAACCATTACCGCGTATGAGGGCAACACACCTGTCTATACCAGCCTGGTTTCTACCGGATTGGCACGAACTCCTACCGTGGTTGGTTCCTATCGTATCTATGTCAAATATGTAGCCACCGATATGACGGGTGGCTCTTATGCGACGGGCGATTACTACTATCTGTCGGATGTGCCCTATACCATGTACTTCTTTCGAGGGTACGGGATACACGGCACCTATTGGCATAACAATTTTGGTCAGCCGATGAGTCGCGGGTGTGTGAATCTGCCAACGCCGGTTGCAGAATGGTTCTTCAACTGGGCATCGGTCGGAACCCGCGTCGAAACCCACTATTAATTGAAATGTGAGGAATGGAAAGGGGATGATTCAATTAAACAATCATCCCCTATATCCTCACATTTCATGGTGGGGTACGACGCACCCCACCACCCTCAAAACTCCTCCATGACCTGCTTCACATCTGAAGGA
Organism: uncultured Ardenticatenales bacterium; assembly: GCA_966690745.1. GTDB lineage: Bacteria > Chloroflexota > Anaerolineae > Ardenticatenales > Ardenticatenaceae > CBKYSX01. Next base: position 3,351 of record CBKYSX010000420.1, on the reverse strand, counting down.
CTTGTCTGGTGATGTGGCATCTGTGCCGCAAATAAGGTCATCGTCGCTGAAAACCACTACACCCAACCAAATAAATACCAATCACGTCCTTGCACTGATTACGGAACGGGGGCATCCCCATACATAACCACATCAGTGTTGTTGTAACCCATGTGGCGGTAACCCCCCCGCCCCCCATGAGCTGTTCAAGGAGAGTTCTCTTATGACTGTGCGTCTACTATTGGTTGATGATCATACGATGTTCCGGCAAGGGGTCGCCCGCTTATTTGCTGAACATCCGGATTATGAGGTTGTTGGTGAAGCCGATGACGGGCAAGAAGGGGTTGAGTTGGTCAAACAACTCAAGCCTGATGTCGTGTTAATGGATGTGCATATGCCGTTGATGGATGGGGTGCGTGCAACAAAGACAATTATGACCTTGCCGAAGCCGCCCATTATTATTTTGTTGACGATGGCACATCAATTGGATTATGTCTTTGAGGGAATTCGGAGCGGTGCCCGGGGATACTTTATGAAATCCGCCGATTTCAGCGAGCTGGTGGAAGCGATTGAAGAGGCGCGGGACGGGCAATCTATCCTTAGCCCGGAATTGACCCAACGGGTGTTGCAGATGTACCGCAATCTCTCGAACAACCATCACGGCAGTTTTGAAAGCCGCCAACTGGACGAGCGGGAAATTGACATTTTGCGCGGGGTGGCAAGCGGATTGACCAATCAGGAAATCGGGGAGCAATTGGGCTTGTCGGAAAAAACCATCAAAAACCAACTTGCCCAACTGTTTAACAAACTGAACCTGCGGAACCGCACCGAAGCGGCGATTTACGCCATACAAACCGGTCTGGTCGCCGTCGAAGAGCTGTAGACCACCGTTTTTCGTTCTTCTATAAAAGGCATCAGGAAATCGCCCTGATGCCTTTTTTGTTACCCCATGGGCATTTTTGCCCTATCTGCCCGACCTTTCGCTTGCGTAGGGTTAGGACTCTGTGTTTCAAATTGGCAACGGGACACGCCCGAAAATATCCTTGACTGCGCCCAGCGAATCCCGTCGCGCCAGAATCAGAACCGTGTCGGCGTTTTGGATCTGCGTTGCCCCGCTTGGAACATGGTAGTTTTCATCACGCCCCACCAATACCACCAGCACCCCCGGCGGCAACCCTAATTCTACTAACCGTTTGCCCATCGCCGGGGATGCCTCATCAATGCCGATTTGCATCAGCTCGCCATCGGTACCGTCAGAGGGCGCGAATTCCAACGGGATTTGTGGGGTGCGTGCCAAGGGTGCTTCAACCTTGAACAGTCGTGCCATCAGCGGAATGGTACTACCTTGAATCAATACGGATGTCAGCACGATAAAAAAGACCAAATCGAAGATGAGCAAGGCTTGTGGTAGTCCTGCCAAAAGGGGAAAGGTCGCCAGAATGATCGGAACTGCCCCGCGAAGCCCCACCCACCCTACCAACGCTTTTGCCCGCACCGGCATAGGACTCCACGCCAACGTAAGAAAGACGCTGAGCGGACGCGCCACCAGAATGAGGAACACGGACACGCTCAATGCCGCGCCCGCAATCGGAACGAGCCGTGAAGGGGTCACAAGCAAGCCGAGGGTAAGGAACATGGCAATTTGCATCAGCCATGCCAACCCATCGTGAAAGCGGAGCAGACTTCGCCGGTGGATCACACTGGCATTGCCCATTACCAGCCCTGCAATATAGACTGCAAGGAAGCCGTTGCCACCCACCGCGCCGGTCACGCTGTAAACCAGCATCGCCAACCCGATTGTGAGAACCGGGTACAGCCCCTCGTATTCCAGATTAATCCTGTTAAGTAGGCGCACCATGCCGTAGCCGCCCAGCAAACCGAGCACCACCCCCAGAACCATTTGAAGGATAAAGGAGCCGAACAACCCCCACCCGATGGTAGTGGTCTGCGAAATAATCCCGACCATCATGGTGGTTAAAAAGACTGCCATCGGGTCGTTGCTACCGCTTTCCAACTCTACCAGGGGTTTGATGTTGCCCTGTAGCCCGACCCCCCGCGAACGCAGAATGGCAAAAACCGCCGCCGCATCGGTGGAGGAAACAATCGCCCCCAACAACAATCCTTCCAGCCACGAAAAACTCAGGACATAGACCGCGAACACGCCCACCAACGCCGCAGTAGCAACCGTCCCCGCCGTGGCAAGCACAATGCCTTCCTTTAAGGCAGGGCGCACATACGCCCAATCCGTATCCATCCCGCCTGAAAAAAGAATGAAGATCAGGGCAATCGTTCCCAGACGCTGAACCAGACCTGCGTCTTCAAAATAAATACCCCCGGGCCCATCCGTCCCCAGAAAAATCCCGATGGCTAAGAAAAGCAGAAGGGCAGGCACACCAAGCCGCCCCGACGCTTTGCTGGCGATCACGCTGAATACCAGTAAGACTGCAATGCCTAATAAAAGGGTTTCGAATGTCATTCATACTCCATAGAACTATTGATATTATGATATTACTGAAGAACAGACCGCCCTGTCCGTGCAAGGACGTGGCAAAAACCTAAATGGTCTAACCTAAAATAGCAGGGGCAAGGGTTTTGATTGGAACCCTTGCGGCGCCCTGCTTAAATTAGAATTGAAAAACGTCGGCGGAAAAAGTTGAAGGCGGGCGGTGTGGTGCTACTCGTAACAAAACCTTCGGGGTATTTCACTTATATTGTATCTATTTGTCAAGGGCTGGACGTACGGTTACGGAGGTGTGACAGCCCAGCCAGTGTGGCGGTATGGTTTGCGCCGGATTGCCTCCCATGACTCTGCCCAATAGGTGCTGACATAAGCATGGAAGTGGGTCAACGCTGTTATGCACTCAAGGCTGGTCCGTGCGATATCGAGCCCCCGATGCTCAACCCCCGCAATCGCTTTGCCGGGTTGTCCCGCCGCCAGCTCGTCTAACGCCAGACGCACCGCGTCGAACGGGTAGCCTGCCTCGCGCAGTACCGTTATCACACGGAGGCGGCGCAATTGGGCTTCGTCATAAAGCCGGTACCGATTGTGCGGGTCGCGCGTAGGATGCAACAACCCTTCCTGCTCCCAGAAATGCACCGCCGATACCCGCACCCCGACCTGTTGCGCCGCCTCCCCGATGCGAAGGTGTTGGGAGCGGCGGGTGCTCGGTGAAATCGGGGTGGTTGCAAGGGTACGTAGGATCGTGAGCGTTTGCTCAAGTTGAACTCTTTTGTGCGCCAACTGTGCATGAAATTCATCAATCAGGGCAACTGCTTTTTCCGGGTCGCCCTGATGTATTGCTTGCATGATTGCTCCGGCGCGTTGCCATTGATACCCCTTTATCAACGCCCGAATGGTTTGCAGAGCCATCA
>CBKYSX010000419.1:0-4564 GCA_966690745.1 uncultured Ardenticatenales bacterium | reverse complement strand
CAGAGGCAGTTCCGCTGGCGTTGCCGTAAGCATTTCCGCCAGCCCCATCGCCATCTGAATCACTTCCGCTTGATAATCCACGCTCGGCGCGGTATACCCCACTTTGGCGGAACCATCATTGTTAATGGCGGAGCCAAGAATCACGGCATGAATCGGGTCGCCATCGGCAACGGCATCTTCATACCGTTTGAGCAGAACCACCCCCGCGCCGCTGCCCGCCACCGTGCCTTGTGCCTCCGCATCAAAGGGGCGGCAATGCCCATCGGGGGAGCCAATGCCCCCTTCGTGGTACAGATAGCCCGCTTTTTGCGGGTGGCTAATCGTTACGCCCCCCGCCATACACATATCGGTTTGATACGTCAGCAAGCTTTGACAGGCGAGATGCACCGCCACCAGCGAGGTAGAACAGGCGGTCTGGATGGTTACGGCGGGTCCGTGCAGATTTAATTTGTAAGCGGTGCGAGTGGCGAGGTGGTCATTTTTGTTGTGGTTCATCGTTTGGAACGCCCCAATCGAACCCGCCAGATGACCACCGGGCAGAAGATTAAAGAGCAGGTAATTGTTCGGTCCTGCTCCGGCATAAATTCCAATCGCGCCGGGGTAGCTTTCGCCCACATACCCTGCACTCTCCAATGCTTCCCACGCACATTCTAAAAAGAGGCGGTGTTGCGGATCGGTCAACGCCGCTTCACGCGGGGCAAAGCCAAAGAAGGCGGCATCAAAATTTTCGATGCCCTCCAACATTCCTTTGGCTTTGACATAGCGCGGGTCGTTCCTTTCGGCGTTATCCACCAAAAACGGCTCTAATTCATCGTCCTGAAAAAAGGTAATCGTTTCTGAACCCTCGCACAGCAGGTGCCAAAAATCCGCCGGTGTTTTCGCTCCGGGGAAACGCCCCGATAGTCCAATAATGGCGATAGCACTGCCCGGGTTCGGTATGTCCGTTGTCGTCATCCAAGACCGCTCCTTTTCCCTGCCAGTCGTCGTTGCCGTTCTAACGCTTCTTTTTGCTTTTTCACGCGCTCGTCTACCTGCGGGGATGGTGCGGTGTCAGTTTGGGTGACGCTTAAGTATTGAGATAACGCGCTAATAGTCGGGTGGCGATACATTTCCACCAATGAAAATTCTTTGCCTGATGCTTCCTGCAAACGGTCATACGCTTGTACCAACAGGAGCGAATGACCTCCCAAATCCCAGAAATTATCGTGTAACCCTACTTTTTCGATGCCCAGAACCTCCTGCCATATCAAGGCGATTTTTCTTTCGATTTCATTACGAGGTGCGACGAAAGCCTGTGCACTTTCGTGGCGGCTATCTTCAGGCACGGGTAATGCTTTGATGTCAATCTTCCCGTTGGGCGTTAATGGGAACGCCTCCAACGGCACGATATAGCGCGGCACCATGTATAAGGGCAAGCGTTGGCGCAAATCGGCTCGTATCCCGGAAATGGAGGATTGAGAATTGGGTATTGAGACTCCACCGTTCTCTGTGGTAAATGTGCCCTTTTCCTCTCCTATCATTCCCGTGTCCTGCGTCCCGCGTCCTGCATCCTGCTTTACCACCACATACGCCACCAAATGCGCCTCGCCCGGAGCCGTTTCCCGTACTATTACAAAGGCATTTTCGACAAGGGGGTGCGCGTGGAGCACGGCAGTAATTTCGCCGGGTTCAATTCGCACACCCTGCACCTGCACCTGATGGTCTACCCGCCCGATGTATTCAAAGCCGATGGCATCATCCCGCCATTGCGCCACATCCCCGGTACGGTACATCCGTGCGCCTGGAACCGTGCTAAAGGGGTCGGGCAGGAAGCGTTGCGCGGTGAGGGCAGGATTGCCCCAATAGCCCCGCGCCACCCCTGCCCCGCCCAAAAATAACTCACCCCGCCCGCCTCGCTCTACAGGATGTAAATATTCATCTACTAAATAGACGCATATATTTGAAATTGGATGACCGATAGAGGGATATTGGGGAATTTTGCTTGCAGAAGCGGCGGTTGCGTCCACGGTTGCTTCCGTGGGAACATACACATTCACAAATTCGGTGCGTTCGCTCTGCGCCAATTGCGCCCATGTTGGCGCGTCAATCGCTTCCCCACCCACCAGAACGCCGGTGAGAGAACTGTCCTTCAGCAGGTCGGCGGCAAGCAGACGTTTGAGCAATGACGGAGTGCAATCCAGCACATCTACGGATTGTTCGCGCAACCAGCGCACCAGTTTGGAGGCATCGGCGCGAACTTCCTCCGGCACAACACAGAGGGTATGCCCGTTGAGAAGTTGAATCCACTGTTTCACCGAGCCGTCAAAAACCAATGGGGCGTTGACCGTCACCCGTAGCCCTGCATCCCAATGGCGATAAATCGCCTCGTGGAGGGCGGTTGCCAGATTGACCACCGAGCGATGTTGCACCATCACCCCTTTGGGCGTTCCGGTGGAGCCGGAGGTGTAGAGCAGATATGCCATGTTCGCGGGGTCTATGGCGACATCCGGCGCGGTGGTGGGTAATTGCTCTATCGTTTCCCATGCGCTGTCTATACAGACCACTTGCCCTACATCGTCGGGCAGGAGGTCGCGCAACGCGGATTCGGTCACGATCAGATGGGGACGGGCATTCTCCAGCAAATAGGCAAGTCGCGCCTTCGGGTAGGTTGCATCCAAAGGCAGATACGCCCCTCCCGCCTTTAGAATCCCCATCAACCCCACCATTTGCTCCAGCGAACGGGTCAGGCACAACCCGACCCGCGTTTCGGCACTTACACCCAGCGACACGAGATAGTGCGCCAGTTGATTCGCCTTTGCATCCAATTCCGCAAAGGTCAACTGCCCTTTGGCGGCAACCACCGCGAGCGCGTTTGGGGTACGTTGTGCTTGCTCTGCGAACAATTGGTGGATGGTTTTGTCATGTGGGAAGGCAACCTCAACCCCTTTTCCCCGCCCTGAAGGGACGGGGCTAATAAGCAGGTTACCCGTGTCACTTTCCGCTTTCTGCTTTCTGCTTTCCGCAATCCTTTCCAACAACCCCACATAGTCCGCCACCCACCTTTCCATGGTGGTACGCTCAAACAAATCGCGGTTGTAGCGGAAAATGCCTTTTAAGCCACCTTTATCTTCGGAAACGAGGACGGAGAGGTCAAAGGGGGCGGAGCCGCTATCAAGGTCGAGCACATCCAGTTCCAGCCCGGCAAAGGCAAGGTCTGGTAGCGGCGCGTTCTCAAAAACGAAAGTGGTCTGGAAGAGCGGGTTGTAGGCGGGATTCCGTTCCACCCGTACCACTTCCACGACTTTATCAAAGGGCAATGCCTGATGCTTAAACGCCCCCAGCGTACTCTGCCGCACCCGCGCCAAGACCTCACCAAAGGTTTTTGCCCCTGCCAGATTGGAGCGCAATACCAGTTGATTCACGAAAAAGCCAATCAACGGTTGGCTGGCGCGGTGGGTGCGATTGGCGACACTCGTACCGATGACCATATCCTCCCGCCCGGTGTAGGTGCGGAACATGACCTTTAGGGCGGCAAGCAGGGTCATAAAGAGCGTGGCATCGTGAGTGGTGGCGATGGTTTGAAGCGATTCGCGCATTTCCGGCGTAATCGTAAAGGCAACCTGTGCGCCGTTGTAGGTTTGCACGGCGGGGCGCGGGTGGTCAGTGGGCAATGCCAGCAGATGAGGCATCCCCGCCAACTGTTTCTGCCAGTAAGCACGTAATGGCTCCATCACCTCTGCGCGTTGCAACTGTTCCTGTTGCCATAGTACGAGGTCGCCATACTGCACCGTCAGGGGTGGCAAAACAGAGTCCTGCCCCGCAATGATAGCAGCATAGAGCGTACTGACTTCCCGCGCCAGCACCCCCATAGACCATCCATCGGTAATCAAGTGATGGAGCGTCAGGAGTAGAACGTGACGGTCTGCTTTTTGCCGGATGAGGGTGGCACGGATGAGCGGACCCGCTGTTAAATCGAAGGGGCGACTGGCATCGGCACGGGCGTGGCGTTCGACCTCTGTGTCCCAAGCGCCCTCATCGGCGGCACCGGATTCAACCATCGGAATCTCTAAGGCAAAGGGCAGTTGAATACGTTGAACCGGAACCCCGGCGTTGGTGTGGAAGGTGGTGCGTAGCGATTCATGCCGTGAGATAATCGTGTTCAGGCTCTGCTGAAGTGCCTCAATGTTCAGATTACCCCGCACTTCCACCGCTACCGCCACATGATATGCCGCATTGCCGGGGGCAAGGCGTTCCAGGAACCAGAGCCGTTGTTGAGGGGAGGATAACGGAACCTCACCACCCTGCCCCCCTCTCCGTACCAGAAAGGGGGAGGTGATGCTACCGTCTTGCTCCCCCCTCTCCACAATGGAGAGGGGGGTTGGGGGGGTGAGGTTAAGCATTTCCCCCAACGTCATACCATCCAGCAAATCCGCCATCGAAACGGAGATGCCCCAGCGTCCTTCGACCAGTTGCGCCAATTCCACCGCCGCCAGTGAATCCAGCCCCAGACGGTTCAGGGGCTGGTCGGGGGCAATCTGGTGGGGCGCAACCCGCACCAACCGCGTCACTTCGCGTTGTAGGGAGG
>CBKYSX010000418.1:0-4581 GCA_966690745.1 uncultured Ardenticatenales bacterium | reverse complement strand
TCGCCACGAGCAGATGAGCTGGGAAGAAGTCAATACGTGGCGATTGAGTTTACATAAAGAATTTGATGCCGCCTTTCGCCAAACCAAATTGCCGGAACACCCCGATTATGATCGCGTTAATGATTTTCTGGTACGTGCGCGGCGGGGATGGTAGAGGGATAAATGGAGCAGACTTTACTTTCGACGATGGTGCAGGAACAACCCTATCCCTTGCTCTTTGCCACCGTGAGTGGGGCGCATCTCTATGGGTTTCCCTCCCCCGATTCTGATTACGATTTACGGGGCGTACATCTGTTGCCCTTGCGCGAAGTCATCGGGTTAAATCGCAGAAATGAAACAATTCAATCCTCGGTCATTCGTGAAGGCAAAGAGATTGATCTGGTCACCCATGATGCCGAAAAGTTTTTCCGCTTGCTCCTAAAGAAAAATGGGTATGTGTTGGAACAGTTGTTTTCGCCGTTGGTGGTTCACACTACACCATCCCATGAAACCTTGAAACAAATTGCATCAACCTGTATCACGCGCTATCACGCCCATCATTACCTCGGCTTTGCCCAGAACCAATGGCGATTGTTCAGCAAAGAAGAACCGCGCCGTGTAAAACCCCTGCTCTATGTTTTTCGTGTCATGCTGACCGGAATTCACTTAATGCGAACAGGAAAAATCGAAGCGAATCTTGTCACCCTTAATGAAGAATTTCGGCTCCCCTATCTACCGAACCTCATTACCCGCAAACTGGAAGGGGCGGAAAAATCTGTTTTAAGCGGCGCGGATTGGACATTTTTGGAAGGTGAATATCACAAGTGGCTGGGCGAACTGGAATCTGCCTACCACGCCAGCACCCTGCCGGAAGAACCGCAGGGGCAACAGGCACTGCACGAATTACTCATCAGCCTTCGTCTTGAACCTGTTTTGTAAGGGCTGATGCAGATACTATGCCCCCACTAACCCCTATCTCCCATTTGGTAGCAACCTATACCTTCCATATAATCTAGGCGTTGCACAAACGGACCCGGCGACAGAAAGGTGCGGTAGCCGCACCTTTCGCGCTTTTTAACGGACTTTGCATTTGCATGGCTAAGCACGGAAAAACCTTGCTCGGTATCGCTATAAGCGTCATTTTTCTGGCGTTGGCGTTGAACGGGCTGAAATTGGATGAATTTTGGGATGGAATCCGCAACGCCAATTACTGGTGGCTGATTCCGGGGGTAGGCGTTTATTTTATCGGGGTAGCGGTGCGAACCTGGCGTTGGTACTATCTACTCCGTCCGCTGAAGGAAGTCTCACTCCAAAAACTATTTCCCATCGTCTGTATCGGCTACGCGGGCAATAACATTTACCCCGCCCGCGCCGGAGAAGTCCTTCGCGCCTATATTCTAAAAGAGGAAGAGGGCATTTCGGTAAGCGCGAACCTTGCTACCGTGATTATCGAACGGATTTTTGATGGATTGGTGATGTTGGCGTTCGTGATGGTGACATTGCCCTTTACCAATTTAGGGTCGTTTTACAACAATTTTGTATTGGTGTTCAGTATCCTGTTCTTTGCCGCGTTGGGGGTATTTTTAACCCTGGCGGCGCGTCCCCTGTGGGCGGAACAAGTCATCCGTTGGGTCGCCACCCGTTTTCTGCCACTTCGCTTTCAGGACAAGGTAATGGCACTCTCCGGACGTTTTCTGGAAGGGGTGAAAAGCCTGCGAAGCGGCAAAGATGTGGTGATGATTTTTTTCACCAGCGTCATCATCTGGCTTTTGGAAACGCTTAAATACTGGTTCGTCATGCATGCCTTCCCCTTTGAAGTGCCCTTTACCGTCCTCATGCTGATGAACGGGGTCGTCAATCTCTTTACCACTCTGCCCGGCGCACCCGGACACGTTGGAACCTTCGATGCACCGGGGATTGCCGTGCTGGTCGCCTTTGGGGTGGATCAGGCAATTGCGGCAAGTTACACCCTCATTCTTCACGTTGCCCTCTGGTTCCCGATTACGGTGCTTGGGTTGTACTATCTCTGGCGCAGTCGCCTTAACGTGCGGCGCGTCCGGGAAGAAATGGCAGTTTAAGGACAGAGAGGAGAGCGGAGAGTGGAGAAACAACACTGTTGAATCTCTCCACTCTTCTCTCTTTTCTCTTCTCTCTTTTATGAACATTGCGATTATCGGCGCGGGGTATGTCGGCATGAGTGCCGCCTATGACCTTGCGAAAGCCGGACATCAAGTAACAGTATACGAGTCTGCCCCCTACGCCGGAGGGCTGGCGGCTGGCTTCAAAGCCGACCATTGGGAATGGGCGTTAGAAAAGTTCTATCATCACCTTTTTGTCAGTGACAAGCCGATTATTGACTTTCTGACCGAAATCGGTGCGTCTCATCTGCTCCAAACCTACCGCCCCTCTACTGACCTCGTTTACAAAGACGAACCCTACCCTTTCGACAGCCCGCAGGCGGTGCTGACTTATCCCGGTCTTTCATTTATCGAAAAGATTCGGGCGGGGATGGCGGTGGCGTACATGAAGGTCAACCGCAACTGGCGGCAATTTGATACGGTGACTGCCCACGAATGGTTAGGGAAGGTAATGGGCGGGGCATATACCAAAGAGTTTCAGCCCTTGCTGAGAGGCAAGTTCAACGATGCCTATTACCAATCTGTCCCCATGACATGGTTCTGGGCGCGGATGTTTGCCCGTACCCCGAACCTTATTTATCCCAACGGCGGCTTTACAGCCGTCACAGAGGCGATGCAACAGGCAGGCGAAAAGCAGGGTGTCACCTATCGTCTCGCCACGCCGGTTCGCCACATGAGCCGGGCAGAAGCGGGCTGGACCGTCGAAGCCGAAGGAGAACCGGAACCTTACGACAAAGTGCTTGTCACCCTTGCTCCCCATGTAATGGGGCGGCTTGCGCCCGAACTCCCTGCGGATTACATTGCCGGACTACAACGCCTCAATCATTTGGGGGCGGTGGTCATTACTGTTGCCCTTTCCCACCAGCTCACCAAAAAGAGCTATTGGTTGAATCTGAACAAGCAAGCGTTCCCGATGCTCTGTCTGGTAGAACATACTAACATGGTGGATAAGGCACGGTACGGCGGCGACCATATTGTCTATATGGGCGATTACCTTGACCCGAATCATCCCTATCTTTCCTATTCCGCCGAACGCTTGTTTGAAGTCTATGAACCTGCCTTGAAGCGGTTTAATCCCTATTACCAACGGGACTGGGTGCGCGGCATGTGGATTCACAGCACCCCCTACGCCCAACCGATTCCCACCCTGAATCATGCCCACCATGTGCCATCCTTGAAAACTCCTCTTTCTGGTCTATACTTCGCCTCCATGAGCCATGTATACCCGTGGGATCGGGGCACCAACTTTGCTGTCGAAATCGGACGCAAAGTGGCAAACGAGATTCAACAACCAGCATCATAGCAGTTGTGTGTTGTATATTGCATGTATTTAGAGTGGGGTTCTGTGTATCTGTTCCCCACTCCCTTTGGGGATAAAGAAGGTTGGTATTACAAGCCGATTTCCAGCGAATCCATGCAACACTCAACACGCACCATAAAGAGCAAACATTAAACGTACTGAACGTTAAGGAGTCCAGATGAAAATTATTGTCGTAGGCACCGGCTTTGTCGGGCTGACCCATGCCGCCATTTGTGCGGAATACGGGCATGAAGTCTATGGATATGATATTGATGCCAAACGGGTGGCGGCATACAACAGCGGTCAACGTGAGGCGATTGAACGATATGTCAACGAGCCGGGGCTGTATGAGGCGATTCACGAAACACTCAATCAATACCTTTTCTTTACCACCAATGTTTTTGACATTATCGAAGGGGTAGATGCGATTTTCCTTTGTACGGCGACTCCGCCGAATCGCGATGGCTCCACTGACCTCAGTTATTATCAAAACGCTGTTCACACGCTGGGTGAGGCTTTGGCGAATCGTAAAAATAAAAAGCGTGTGGTGGTTATCAATAAATCTACGGTTCCTATTGGCACAGCACGGCTGGCACAACGGATTCTGAACGAACACAATGTTGAGAATTTCGGCGTTGCCTCCAACCCCGAATTTTTGCCTGAAGGCAACGCGGTAGAACTCTCGCGCCGCCCCGACCGTGTGGTTGTCGGCGCAGACACCGAAGCCGATTTTGATATTTTGCGCCGCGTTTACCCGCAATTTGCCAACCACGTTCGGATTCGGTATATCGAAGGTACGCCCGAAACCGCCGAAGCGATTAAATATGTCGCCAACACCCTTCTGCTCACCTATATCTCCTTCTGGAATGGGGTCGGCGCACGGCTGGGCGAAACCTTCCCTAATATCAACATGGAAGTGTTGAAATTAGGGGTCACGGCGGACAACCGTATCAGTACATGGGGTAGTTATGTCAGCAACGGGGCGGGTGGTAGTTGCTTCGGTAAAGATATTCAATCCCTGATTTACCAATTGAAGCGGGAGAACCACAACACCGACCTGCTTCAAGCCGTTTATCAGACCAACGAATATCAGAAATATTATCTGATTGACCGTGCCGAACACGAAGCAGGCTTCAACTTTAACCATAAAACGGTTGCGTTGTT
>CBKYSX010000417.1:0-4581 GCA_966690745.1 uncultured Ardenticatenales bacterium | reverse complement strand
CGGTATCAACAGCGGCAAGATTCGGCGCACGTCCCGCTTCGCGCAGGAAGTTGTAGGTAAAGACCACAGCCTCGGACGTAAAGGCTTCGCCGTCATGCCATTTCACATCGTCCCGTAAAGTAATCTCCCACGTCAACCCATCGTCGCTGGGGGTGGCGGCAGTGGCGAGTGCCGGAACCGGAGAGAGGTCGGGAGTACGGGCAAACAAAGGGTCATAGACCCACCCGACCAGATAGGCTCCAATAAAGGTGTTGAAATTGGCGGGGGTGATGGGTCCCTCGTCGTTGTCAATTAAAACTACCAATGGCTCGGTAGAAGTAGGGGCTTCCGGTTCACTGGTAGTGTCGTCGGTGGCAGGGGTAGGGTCGGTGGTTGTCGGCAGTGCGGGTTCTGTACCCGCCATCTGGCAGGCGGACAAGAGCAAGAGGAAAAGGACAAGCAGAAGGCGAAACCAACGGGAAGCTGTGGGGTGGTTCACTAACGGGGTCTCCTTATCGTGAATGTTGCACTATCAACAGCGAAGTCAACAAGAGTCCCTATGCCTGCTACCGTGCCTCGTTCTTGAAACCAATCGGACACGCTATGTTGCCAACCGGGGGTTAATCTTTCTTAATTTTCCCACAAAAAGCAATTACCGTCTATTTAGTATGGTGAGGCGCGTTCATATGACTTTGATACATGAGCACTCGTTGTTGTAGTACATAGACAGTATGAAGATACCCCTAAAAAGGTAAGAGTTGTTCTATACAACTCAGCGTAAAAATGGTTTACTGGAAGAAAGCCACCCTATTAAATGTGGCAAGAGGGCAACTATTAAGAAACTGTCCTCATCATCCCCGCTTCCTTAACCTACACAATTTCCATAACAATCTGATAAGGAGGTAATTCAATGTCGAATCATAACACTGAACGTAACCGTCGTTTCCCGGAACGTGAGCAAGAGGAATCCGACCGTCGCCGTTATGAGGACGAACGTATGGTGAACCAACGCCGCGATTTCCGTAATGAGGAAGGGCAACGGTACCCTACCGATCAGAGCCGTTATAGTCAAGGCGGTTATGGCTCGGATGAATACGACACAGGATATTCGGGTAACGCCCAACGTGACTATGGGCAATATCGCCGTAATGAAGGGCAATTTCCCGAAGGGGGCGATTACGCCCGTGGCTCCGGTGGCTATGGTCGGCAAGAAATGAGTAGCCGTTACCAACGGGGCAATTACGGACGTTCCACCGATCATGGACGTGAAGGTCAATCCGATTGGCGCACAGGCAACCCCCGCCATCACGAAGATTACGGACGGGGCGGCTATCAACAATCCTATGACAATCGCTGGGACAGTTCCTCGCAACGAGACGATTGGCGCACCGGGCGGCAAGAACAGGGTGGCTATCGCCAAAGCGGAAATCAGGGTTACGGCTATCGCGGACAGCAACAATCAGGCATGGGTGGAACCTATGAAGGGGAGTTTGGACCCGAAGCCGGGAGTCAGAACTACGGAACCGGAGGTTCGGAATGGAGCTACACCGAAATCTGGATGATTCCGGGACCAATGTCCGGACGTGGACCCGAAGGTTACCAACGCTCCGATGAGCGCATTAAAGAAGATGTCTGCGAACGGTTGAGTCATCACGGACAATTGGATGCGAGTAAAGTACGTATCAATGTCCAGAATGGTGAAGTGACGCTTGAAGGCGAAGTGGAAAGTCGCGGCGCAAAACGTATGGCGGAAGATGCGGTTGACAGCGTTTCCGGTGTGCGTGATGTTCACAATCAATTGCGCGTTCAGCAAGGGGAAGGACAAACCCGTCATACAGGGACGAACAGCGAATCCCTCCCTAAAGGCAAAGGTTCGATGACCGAAGCCACAGGGCAACCCCAATCCAATGGACAAGCCACCATGAGTGGCAGTGGTACCTCCTCCACTACAGAAACCGGAAACCGTAGTTCCCAGACAACGGGGAACAAACAGACTTAAGTAAGCGGTTATAAACAACATATTGTTACAAACGGGGGTGTGTCTGGAAAGACACGCCCCCGTTTCTGTTTGTGTTTTCTCACAAAGTTAAATGCGACTAGACAAATCCTCTATCCTCCCTTACAATCCTTGAGGTATCAATTAACCGAAAAAAGAATAGTTGATAGTTCAACTAAATGACGAAAAGCAGGACTCGGAAGGCAAGAAACGACACCGGCGACAGACAAGGATATATAAGGTTTTCCTTGTTTTTTCCCTTTACCGTTCACTATTTACTCTCGTTTCTGCGTCCCGTTCCCAAAGGAGTAACCCCTTGAGCATGATCCTCGGACGTTTGTCCGTGTTCCCCACCCTACCCGCCGAGATTCAGCGATTAGAAGAATTGTCGTACAACCTCTGGTGGTCGTGGACCCCCGAAGCCCAAACCCTCTACCGCGATATTGACCCGGTATTGTGGGAAAGCGAAGCCGTTTATCACAATCCTGTTAAATTCCTCCGTGATGTAGACCAGAGCAAACTGGACGCGATTGCCCAAAACAGCGACTATCTGGTGCATTATCAATCCGTGTTTGCCCAATTTGATGCGTATATGGACGCGGCGGACACATGGTTCAGCCGTACCTACCCCGACCACGCACGGGACGGAATGCAAATTGCCTATTTCTCGGCGGAATTCGGCTTGCATGAATCATTGCCGATTTATTCGGGGGGGCTGGGGATTCTGGCAGGGGACCATTGTAAATCCGCCAGCGACCTCGGCTTGCCCTTTGTGGGGGTTGGTTTTCTCTACCCGCAAGGGTATTTTCGCCAACGAATTTCGCCCGATGGTGTGCAAGAAGCCATTTACAACAAACTGGATTTGAACGAAGTGCCTGCCCGCCCCGCCACAGGCGATGATGGCAAACCCGTATGGGTACAGGTGGAATTGCCGGGGCGTACCGTTACGGCGCAGGTCTGGATTATTCAGGTCGGGCGGATTCAACTGCTCATGTTGGATACCGATGTAGACCCCAACGCCCCTTCCGACCGTGACCTTGCCGCCCGTTTGTATGGGGGCGACACGGAAATGCGGATTTCGCAGGAGATTATTCTAGGGATCGGTGGAATTCGCGCCCTGCGGCGCATGGGCTACAACCCCACCGTTTTCCACATGAACGAAGGACATAGTGCTTTCCTCGGCTTGGAGCGGATTCGGGAATTGGTGCAGGGACAAGGGTTGTCCTTTGCCGAAGGGGTAGAAGCCACCCGCCCCGGTAATATCTTCACCACCCATACTCCCGTTCCGGCGGGGAACGATGCCTTTGCCTTTGAACTGGTAGAACGGTACTTCTACACCTACTGGCCCCAACTGGGCATCGGGCGGGATGAATTTCTGAATCTTGCCCGCCACGATATGCCCTGGGGTGCGCAGTTTTCGATGACCGTACTGGCATTACGTTTGAGCGCACAGGCAAACGGGGTGTCGGAATTACACGGACAGGTGAGCCGTGATATGTGGAAAGCCCTATGGAATGACACTCCTATAGACGAGGTACCGATTTCCCACGTTACCAATGGAGTACACCACCAAACATGGGTACACCCTGCCGTTGAGGTGTTGTTAAATCGCCACCTTGATGCAGAGTGGCTGGATGAGATGGACCAGCCCGACACCTGGAAGCCCGTTTACGATATTCCCAATGCAGAATTATGGGCGGTACGTGAACAGGTGAAAGCGGAACTTGCCGATTTTGTGCGGGAGCGCATGGCGGCGCAATATCATCGGCAGGGGCGCGGTCCGGCACTGGTGCGGGCGGCGGAAAATCTGTTGAACCCGCAGGCATTAACCCTCGGCTTTGCGCGACGATTTGCCACTTACAAACGGGCAACCCTGATGTTCCGTGATGTGGAACGGTTGAAAGCCATTCTCAATAACCCTGATCGTCCCGTACAGGTGATTTTCTCGGGCAAATCCCATCCCGCCGACAACCCCGGCAAAGAGTTTATCCGTCAGGTGGTGCAATACAGCCAACAGCCCGATTTCTTCGGCAAAATCATCTTCCTTGAAGATTACGAAATGAACGTGGCGCGGCATATGTTGGCGGGGGTGGATGTCTGGTTAAACAATCCACGTCGCCCCCTGGAAGCCTCCGGCACGAGCGGCGAAAAAGCCGCGATGAACGGTGCGCCCAACTTCTCGGTACTGGATGGATGGTGGCGCGAAGGGTTTGATGGAAAAAATGGCTGGGCGATTGGTGAGGAACGCACCTATGCCAACACCGACGAACAGGATTTAGAAGATGTGTTGTCCTTCTACGACACACTGGAAGGGGAGATTGTCCCGCTCTTCTACGAACGGGATGAGAATGGTATTCCGCAAGGCTGGTTGGATGTCGTGAAATCCAGCATCGCCACGCTGACCCCCCGTTTCAGTATGCACCGTCAGGTGAAGGATTACACCAACCAACTGTACCATCCCGCGCAGGTTGCCAACGCCCGTATCAGTTCTGAAGGCTTTAACCCCGCCCGCCAACTTGCGGTCTGGAAAAATCGCATTCGTTCCCGATGGAACAATGTTGCGGTGGATGCTGAAACCATTAATGTCAAACAAACCCGTGTGGGGG
>CBKYSX010000416.1:0-4588 GCA_966690745.1 uncultured Ardenticatenales bacterium | reverse complement strand
CCAGACCCAGTAGCACCAATGCCGCCGCGCCGTTCTGATGTTGCACATAAGGCAACCACCATCCGACCGCGCCCGCCAGCACCGCCAGTACAAAAAGAAGATTCGTGGTCCGTGCGGTCATTCCTGCCGACTCATTTCCTCTTTTTTGGCTTCCCGTTGTTTTAAGCGGTTGTCGCGCCGTTGCTCTGCCTCTTTCCAGCGACGCTGTTCTTCTTCGGTTTCTAATAGAAGCGGCGGCACTTTGCAGGGGTGGCGGTTGTCATCCAATGCTACATAGACAGCATAGGCAGAATTGGTGTGGGTGCGGTGCCCGGTAAGCGGATTTTGTGCCTCAACCCGTACTCCGACTTCAATCGAGGTACTGCCGACCCAGTTGACCATCGCGTTTAAGACCAGCAAATCGCCCATTAGAACGGGTTCCAGAAAGGTCATGGAATCCAGGCGCACCGTAACGACTGGGCGTTTGGCGTGACGCATGGCGGCAAGTGCCCCGGCTTCATCTACAAGGCGCAAAATCGTACCCCCATGCACGTTGCCCATCAGGTTGGCATCGCCGGGACCCATCAGCAGGGAAAGGGTAATCGCGCTTTGGCTGGGGGGTTGAGGGGTAGGGGAAGATTCAGTGGTCATGGGGTCTATTTCATAGTGCATATTGCATAGTGCATAAAGGACACGACATTACTGCACAAAAGTTCCTGCCGTTCATGCACTATGCAATATGGGATATACAATGATAAACGCTTTTTGTAATACGGCTTGCTCAGCCGGGTACGTTAGCAGGGCAATGGCAGAGGCAAAATCTTTCGCCCAGTGGGGTTGAAAGAGCAATTCTTCCGCCCCTTGCGGGTTCGCCCTTGGAGGTGCATCACCGGTAAGGCGCATCAGGAAATAGGTTTCGTGGCGCAGGGTCGTTTTGCCTTTGTGGGTATATGCTACCAGGTTGTCACCCAACGGGGCAAGAATGGTAAGGTCACAGTATCCGCTTTCTTCACAAACTTCACGCACGGCGGTTTGTTCCGCGCTTTCATCCGGTTCAATATGCCCTTTGGGTAGTCGAATCTCGTGGCGTGTGCCCTCTTCCCGTTCCACATACCGCTCTAATAGCAATATCTGGTTTTGGTGGTTAAGCACCACACCCCCGGCAGTTGCATATCTATGAATGTGAATCATTCTGTCCCCAACACTTTTTCATACAATCCCACCACCTGTTGCCCCGTCTGTTCCCACGTAAAGCGTCGGGCATGGGCAAGCCCGGCAGGAATGGCGGCGGTGCGGAACGCTTCATCATGAGCGACACGATGAATTGCCTCTGCCAGAGCCTTATCATCACGCGGGTCGTCAATATAGAGCGCGGCATCGCCTCCCGCTTCGGGCAATGATGTATTATGGGAAGTGACGGCTGGGGTACCGCACGCCAATGCCTCCAGCACCGGAAAGCCAAAGCCTTCATACAGACTGGGGTATGCCAGCAAACGGGCATGGTTGAGCAGAAGGGGTAAATCCTCGTCCGGCACAAAGCCCAAGAAGCGAACATGCGCCTCTAATTTTAATTCCGGCACCAGAGCGGCGAGTTTTTCTTTCTCGCTCAACCAGCCGCCACCTCCGGCAATCAACAATTCCATTTCAGGATCGCCCTGTGCCCGATAGTGCTGAAAGGCACGAATCAGGGTACTGATATTTTTGCGCGGCTCCAATGTTGCCACCATAAAGACAAAAGGACGTGTGAGCTTGTATTTTGCCTTTATCTCCACCAATTGTGCATGATCGGCGGGCACGGCAGGGTCATAGGAGCGGAACTTGGGTTCAACACCGGGGTAAACCACCGTGATTTTATCAGGAGGGGTATTGTAAAAACGGGTCAATTCCGCTTTGGTGCTTTGGCTGTCCGCAAAGATATGGTCGGCGCGGCGTACCGAATAAGGAACCGCCCGGCGCAAATAATCCCGCAGAGCGGGATGATGAACGTCTGCCAGCGCTTCAAAGGAAAGGTCGTGAATCGTGACGATTCCTTTGGCGCGGCGTAACGGCGGTAAGGTATAATCGGGGGCGTGGTAAATATCAATGGATGGTAAAAACAGATCGGCAGGGAGGGGCAATCGTAACCGATGCCAGAGCCAGATGCCTTCTTTTTCGCTCAACGGCACCCCACGCCAGTTAAAATTTTCACCCAAAGCGGGCTTAGCCGCTGACTTCAAATTACGCGGGTAGGTGACATAATATTGATTGTGCGAATCCGTTGCACTGAGACCCCGCAATTCCCCCAGCGTGAATCGTCCGATGCCTGCCCCTTGCCCCAATGCCGAGGTTGCGTCAAATGCAATTCTCATCATAGAGGATTAGCCGCCAATGGTAGCGTAAAAGAGGGGAGGGGCTTCAACGGCTTCATCCGAAAAGGTACATGCCTGCGCCAATCGTTCTAAGGCGGCGGCACATTCCTCTTGATTACGGGCATGGACTTCCAAAATAGGGTCGCCTTGGGCGAGTTTATCCCCCACTTTGGCATGAAGCACGACCCCAACCGAAGGGTCAATCGTATCCTCTTTTTTGGCGCGTCCGCCCCCCAATTCCACAACGGTTAGTCCCACTTCGCGGGCATTCAGGTGTGCCAGATAGCCATCTTGCGGGGCAGTCAACGTTTCCTTCACCGGGGCAACCGGGAGGCGGTCCGGGTTTTCGATATAGGCAACATCCCCCTTTTGGTGGGCAATCGCCTGCACGAATTTTTCCCATGCCGCGCCGCTCTCCAATTGGTTTTGGGCAAGAGTATACCCTTCCTCAAATGTTGCGGCTTTGTCGCCTAAAAGGAACATGTGAGCGGCGCAGGTAAGACAATGCTCGGTAAAATCGGTAGAACCCTTACCATGGAGGGTTTCAATGGCTTCTTTTACTTCAAGCGCGTTGCCGATGGTTCGCCCCAGGGGTTGATTCATATCGGAAATCAGGGCGGTGACATTGCGCCCCATCCGTTCGCCAATCGCAACCATTGTTTCCGCCAGTTCTGTGGCTTCCGGTACGGTGGGCATAAACGCGCCTTCCCCCACTTTTACATCCAGCAGAATGGCATTGGCTCCCGCCGCCAATTTTTTGCTCATAATCGAAGCCGCAATCAGGGGTAAACTACTCACCGTCGCGGTAACATCACGCAGGGCGTACAGTTTGCCATCGGCAGGGGCGAGGGAAGTGGTGGCTCCGGCAATTACCAACCCTATTGCTTTCACCTGTTCCATAAATTCATCGTGCGATAGTTTACTGGTCCAACCGGGGATGCTTTCTAGTTTGTCCAGCGTCCCACCCGTAAACCCCAAACCGCGTCCGCTCATTTTGGCAACGGGCAAACCTGTAGAAGCCACAATGGGACCAACCACCAGTGTCGTTTTGTCACCCACACCACCGGAGGAATGTTTATCCACAGTTTTGCCAAAGGCGGAGAGGTCCAGGGTGTCCCCGCTTTGCGCCATTGCATCGGTGAGAATAGCCGTTTCGTGGTCATCCATCCCGCGCCAATAAATTGCCATCAGCAACGCGCTTGCCTGGTAGTCGGGGATGGTGCCATCGGTATAGGCGCGGATAAACCATCGGATTTCGTTTTCATCCAATGGCTCTCCGTCCCGTTTTTTGGCGATAATATCAACTGCTCGCATAGGATTTATAGGGGAAAGCAGGAACGACAACGTACCACAAAGGACACAGAGAACACAAAGACAGTAAAGAACAAGGAAAGAAGGTTTAATGTTGTCGTTCTCTGTGCGCTTCGTGTTATCTGTGGTTCAAAAGTCGTTATTACTGTCCGCTTTCCGTCGGGTTAGCGTTTGCCATAGCATACCGACTTTGAGGGAAAACGAAAACAGCACCGCCAGGGTGCTGTCTTCGTTGGGGATGTTTTGGGATGGTAGGGATGAGTCCGAAGGGTCACAGCGTCGGAAGGTCAATTTTGGGGGATTTTGTGATACTGTTTTGTATCAGTACTTTCCCTGCCATAAAGACGAAACCCAAACGGTTTTGGATTTTTATCCTACTAAATTCGTGAATATTCGTTGTTAGTGGTCAGAAGGGTAAGGACGAATTTCGCAATTTTCTTTGGGGTACGCCAAACAAAAAGCGGTATGTGTTTGTGTGGGATGGTACTACCCCTATAAACACACACCGCTTTGTTTTGTCACGCCCCCGGTAGGAATCGAACCTACGACGCACGGTTTAGCGTACCACTATGGCTTTCGCCACCGGTTTTTCCGTTTGTGGTCTGGACTATATCTTCACCATTGCAGGTGCGGTGCGTGTAGTCTCTACGGAGTCCCGAATGGGTCACGCATTCGGGTTCCCTCGGTGTTGCCATTTGACAGGGTTCACCGATATAGCACCGTTCATCTTACGGGTTTGGTTTCCCCGTAAACGCTCCTATTGAAGACCGTTGCTCTATCCACTGAGCTACGAGGGCAAAGCAGAGGTAATTATATGGAGAATTTGGGTTTTATCGAAAAGCGATGGTGGTGGTGCTTCCCCTAGGGCATGACCAGCAATCTTCTATCCAAATCGGCAATGGTAGGGCGACCCGCCAGTGCCATACTGATGCTCAATTCTTCGCGTAGCA
>CBKYSX010000415.1:0-4599 GCA_966690745.1 uncultured Ardenticatenales bacterium | reverse complement strand
CCGGGTCAAAATTGTCGCCGGGACCGTAGAGGTTGGTAGGCAATAAGAAGATCGAATTGTAGCCGTACTGCTGGCGGTATGCCTGGCTTTGCACCAGCAACATCTTTTTCGCCAAGCCATAGGGGGCGTTGGTTTCTTCCGGGTAGCCGTTCCACAATTCCTCTTCGCGGAAAGGAATCGGGGTGTATTTGGGGTAGGCGCAAATCGTCCCGATTGCCACAAATTTGGCGACCTGTGCCAGCCAACTTTCATGGAGCAGTTGCGTCCCCATCATCAGGTTGTCATAGAAAAAGTCGGCAGGGTGTTCCCGATTGGCACCAATCCCCCCCACCGATGCCGCCAGATGGATAACCATATCGGGGCGGCTGTCATTCAGCAGATCCAATATCGCTTCCCGTTGGCGCAAATCGTATTGCGCTTTGCGCGGCACAAAAATCTCACCGACTCCGCGCTCCCGCAATCCTGATACCACATAGGAACCAAGAAAGCCCGCGCCGCCCGTCACCACGACCCGTTTGTCTGCCCAGAAGTGAACCATAGCCATATCCTCGCAAGGTAAGGGGACCCTTTGGGATACCCGAAAGAAAGGGAATAGACACGATAATTGCTTATGTCGAAAGCATGAGCTTAAGACGTGTCCCTGCCCACAGCGGATTGATTTAATGATAACACACTTTACAAGTTTGTAACAAAACCAACCATGACCAAAGTACTATTAGGTATGGTGGTAGGAGTTATGTCATATAAGAGTAAGGAAAGAAGAGAGTCTTACCACCGCGTGAGATATGTATATTACGCCCAAAGTTGCAGGAAAGGCAACATTCAAGACCTTTCGTACTGAATGGGTCATGGCGGTGTAGGGTGAAGGGTAGTAGGTTTAGGCACAAACGGTTTTCAAAACTTTAGAAAATGCTTTATGTTATTACCCTGTAAAATCTACCTTGCCTATTGACCATTATTAGACTCGTGTTATTATTACTCTCAAATACACCTTGTAAATTACGAATTATACACATGATTGCAATACTAGCCTACGGCTCGCTTAAAACGGACTTGGGAGAGGAGTTGAATAAAATTGTTATTGGGCGCAAACCTGTCGAAACACCATTTCCTGTAGAGTATGCTCGAAAAAGTGGAAAAACGCGACATGGTGCTCCAACATTAGCAATAGTGGAAAATGGCGGTAGTAAGGTTAAGGCTGACTTGTTGATACTTCAAGAAAATGTGAATAAACAAGAAGCCATCAATATTTTATATAGGAGAGAAACAAATAGAGTAGGAAGTAAAGAGGGATATTCTTATCCCTCATATCCTAATTTAAAAAACGTATTTATATTGGAAATGAACAATTTTCCTCATTTTGAAGGCACAGTCTTGTATACAAAAATTGAGCCCTTGAATGCAAAACATTTAGCAGACCTAGCCATACGGAGCACGCGAAGTGCGGCTGGGGACTTACAAAGAGATGGAATTCACTATTTAATTAATGCTTTATCAACAGAAACAATAACTCCCTTAACTAAATCTTACGTACAGGAAATTCTCACTCAGACGGGTGCACAAAATTTAGAGGAAGCCTTTAAATTAGCGAGAATGCCTATTTTATTCATCATTGGTACTAATCACCACGACCCAATTGGTCGTGTTAAATTGGCAAAACAACTACAAGAATTAAAAGATACTAATGCTGAAGCCCCAAAGTTCATAGCGGTAGAAAGCAATGAGATTCTACTAAAAAGAATGATGGAATTACGAGAGGAAGCCAAAATCCTATATAGACTGGAATGGCAAAATCTACCTTTAGAAATGATTGAAAATTTTGCAACTGCACTTTATTACGAAGGCGATTCACACCAAGAAATCTTTCCCGACTCTAACACCATATGGTTAGACAAAGACAAATCGCACGATATTGACCTAAGTTGGATTATTGCAGATCGAATTAATGATTACAACGAATTTTTCGATAAAGGGTATACAACTTTGGAATCAATAAGTTCTAAAATCTGGCAAGACCCAAACATATCCACTATAATGAAAGATCCACGAAATACGCTATTTGCTGATTTGATTCTAAAAAATTTGGATTTGGATAGAGGGGGATGGGCAATTGCTGTCGTTGGATATGAGCATACAAGAACATCTAAGAAGTTCCCTACTATGACAGACATACTGATTGACGCAGGGGTCAATTGTCAGGTTGTGCCTTTATCAACCTAGAAACTATGGCTATACAAACATCTCAAATTTCTCAAATGATAGAGCTTACGCCACCTAATGACTGGAAAGACTTACAAAATAAAGTCGCACAAATATTGAGTGAAAGCGGATTAGAAGCAGAAACAGAAAAGATTGTAGAAACCGTAAGAGGAACAGTTGAAATTGATGTTTTTGCAATTAATTCCAAACATGAACCTACAATTATCTATCTGTGTGAGTGTAAACATTGGAAAGCGCAGGTTTCACAAACTATAGTTCATGCGTTCCGAACTGTGGTTCAAGATTTCGGTGCTCATTTTGGTTTACTTATTTCGTCGAGTGGTTATCAACAAGGTGCTATTAAAGCCGCCTCCAATAGCAATATAAAACTTCTAACATGGCTACAATTTCAAGAAACGTTTTTAATTAATTGGTACGATAATTACTTTGCCCCTCTCCTATATAAAGAATGTCAACCCCTTGTTGACTATACTGAGCCATTTAATAGTCGTGTTTTCAGGAAAGCAGATTCTTTAAGCACCAATGCACAACTTGAATTTACAGCGTTAAGAAGAAAATATGCTCAGTTAGCATTTCTAGCAATGAACATTTCTATGCCCTCGCCTAAAGAATTCCAGATGGGTACAAAAATTCAACTTCCTCTAAAAGACCACAAAAAATTCCCAAAAATAAACGAAGAAGAAATTCCACCCAGCGATTTACTCGAAGCACCTGATTATAGAACTTTATTGGATTTGTTCTTAAAATATATACAAATGGGTCTAGAAGAATTTGATGATGTTTTTGGAGAAAGAGCTTAAGTTCTTTGCCCAAGATTATCTTCATCCACTTTTCTAGTGTTCACCCCTCAGAAACATCGTGCGAACAAACGCATTTTATAAACAAACAGAGGTTTGACCCTCAAAGATCAAACCCCTGTTTTGGAATTTCACTATAAAAAACAGGAATCCGGGCTTACACCCCCAGCAACGCTTTGATGCTGGCGTTGACCTCTTCAATCGGCAGGTCGCCCTTCACTTTGCCCAGCAAGCCCCGTTCTTCATACCAGCGAATCACGGGCAGGGTTTCTTCAAAGTACAGTTGCAGGCGGCGGTGAATCGCTTCAATGTCTTTGTCGTCGTCCCGTTGGTACAAGTCCCCCCCACAGCGATCACAAACCCCTGCCACTTTAGGCGGGTTAAAAACCACATGGTAGGTGGATTGACAGACCCGGCAGACCCATCGCCCCGTCAGGCGGCGCATCAATTCTTCTTCGGGGACATCAATATAAATCGCCTGTTTGACTCCGGTTCCCATCGCCTCCAACATCGCTTCTAAAGCATTCGCCTGCGCGATATTGCGGGGGTAGCCATCCAGCACTACGCCTTTTTGGGCATCAGCCTGACTCAGGCGGTCTTGCACCATTGCATTGGTGACGCTATCCGGCACCAAATTGCCTTTGTCCATGTAGCCTTTAGCGAGCTTGCCCAGCTCGGTGTCGTTTTTCAGATTATGGCGGAACAGATCGCCGGTGGCGACTTGTGGGATTGTCAACAGGTCTTGAATCAACCGTGCCTGTGTCCCCTTGCCCGACCCCTGCGCCCCGAACAGCACAATAATAAATGGTGACAGCTCTGTCACAACGAACTCCCTTCTGAACCTTGCCGTGCCATGATGGCACGGCGACAAAACAGCATCGAGAAATCAGTACAACCAAATGCAGTAAGCAAGAAACCGGGGCTTCGACTCATACAACGAGCAAAACCCCGGTTTCGGAACGTATCAACCCTTACCGTCCGATAAAGCGTTCGTAATGGCGCATCATCAATTGCGCTTCCAACTGCTTCATCGTGTCCAGCACCACCCCGACGACAATGAGCAACCCGACGCTACTGATAATGAAAGTATTGTCGGTGGCGATATCAATCGTTTGCCCGAAGGGAAGCAACAACAGGCTAATCAGCCACGGGAAGATTGCCAGCAAGCCGAGGAAGACAGCTCCCACAATTGCAAGGCGCATCATCACTTTGGTCAGGTAGGCTTTGGTGGGCGGACCCTCGCGGAAGCCTTGAATCACCCCACCCTGCCGCCGCAATGTTTCCGCAATGTTTTGTTGGCGGAAGACAATATCGGTGTAGAAGTAGGTGAAACCCACCACCATCAGGAAGTAGATAATCCAATAGGCGGCAGAGGTCGGTCCGAGGAAGGTTTGCACCTGCGTGGCAAAGTTGCGTACCCCGTCATTTTCAACTGCCGTAAAATAGCCCGCAATCAGGCTGGGGAAAATCAGAATGGATTGGGCGAAGATGATCGGAATCATCCCGGTGCTGTTGACGCGCAACGGCACATAGTTGGTTTGACCACCCACTTGCCGCCGTACGTCGTCGCCCGCTCGTCGAC
>CBKYSX010000414.1:0-4609 GCA_966690745.1 uncultured Ardenticatenales bacterium | reverse complement strand
AATACGGGGATAATGGAACAATGCCTGATAATAAAAATCCCGCCACGCCAATTCGCTAATCCATAAATCAATACTCTTGCGCCTTTCGGCGTTGGTAGTACGTGCTCCGGCATCCCGCGCCAGGGAATAAAGGGTTCGCACACTTACCGTACCGAAACGGATGTGCGGGCTAAGGCGGCTTGTTCCTTCATTCAAGGCGGGCAAATTACGATTCTCCCGGTAATGCGCCACGCTTTCCCCACTCCGCAAATCAAACCATTCCGCCATCCGTTCCTGCGCGACGGTTTCTCCGGCGGGTTGCACTTCATGGGCAGGGGGCAATCCTAAACCTTCAAGGGTGGGCAATTCATCACAAGCGATGCCTTCGGGGGTTTTTAAGTCGGGAATGGCGGGATAGGCAGTTCCCACCACCGGCGGCGGGGTTAATGCCTCCCATTGGCGCAAATAGGCTGTAAAGACACTGTAAGGTTGCCCCGATTGGCTCAATATCTCGCCCTCTTCCCATACCACCAAATCCTTAAAGGAAACTGCATCAATGCCTTGCTCCGCCAGCCCCTGTGCCACCCGTTCATCCCGTTTGAGTGCCAACGGGGAATAATCCCGATTGAAAAATACGGTGCTTGCCTTTATATCCTTTGCAATTTTGCTCAATTCTTCCAACGGGTCGCCATAGCGTATCACCACATACCCCGCCTTTGCCTGCCGCAATCGTTGGTCAAGGTCGCGTACGCTGTCAAAGCAAAAGGTCAGCCGCGCCGCCCCCATATTATGCACTTTCAGAACCTGCGGGTCTGCCACAAAAACGGGCACAACCGACTCTCCCGTTGCCAATGCTTCATGCAACGCCACATTGTCGCTCAGGCGCATATCGCGCCGTATCCACCATATCACCGCCATTTTCTTGCTCCTTTTCTTCTAACCACAGGGGTCACAGAGGTCACAGAGAACGGCATTACAGATGTTGTCGTTCCTTGTTCGCTACGCGCATGTGCGATGCACACTTTGTGTTCTCACTGGTTGATTGTCGTTCAAGGTTGCCATAATCGGCGGGTGCTACCATGATATACCTCACGGCGCACCCTCGCCCTTCACATCAGGAGGCGGCATGTCAACCAAACTCACCATGGGGGGTTTGATTCTCTCATTAGTACTAAACGTGGCTCTGTTTGCATGGCTCTTTCAAATGAACGGGCAACTGAATACATATATGGAAGAAACGAACAGTACGATTACGGAACTGCAAAGTGAACTGACCAAAAGCAATCAGAGCGCGGAAGAAGCACGTACGGTAGCCGCCAATTTACAGGATCAGGTCGAAAATACGGGAACCCTGACCCGCTTTGCGGTTACGGCGATTACGGAACAACTGTCGCAACTTGTTACCCAAACCATTACGTTGACGGTTCCGATTAACCAACAGATTCCGGTGGCGACCAGCGTTCAATTAGATGAAACTTTTGAAGTGCCAATTCAGACCACCGTTCCGATTAACACGGTCATTGATGTACCCCTGCAATTGGGGATTTTAGGCGAGGTGACGTTGGATGTACCGATTAATCTCTCCGTGCCAATAGATTTGGTGGTCAATGTGCCATTCAGTGAGGAAATCCCCGTCAATACCACCGTCCCGATTGTGATGGATGTACCTGTGGTCATTTCGCTGAAAGACACGCCGCTTGCCGCCCAATTAGAAGAATGGCAAGCCACGCTGGGGCAATTCGGGGTACAATCCCCGACCACCGACGGGGCAGAATGAAACAATCACGCGATTGCAAGCGTTTATTAGAGAGATGTTCATCTGCCCAACAAAAAGCAACAACAGCAATTACGTAGTTTGGCTGATAGAAAATTGCGCTAAACCCATCTACAAAATCCGATGAGTTTGGTGTAAAGTGCAGTAACCCGTTATCCAAAACAAAGAAAAAACGTAATGGCGAAAGTATCAATAACCATGAAAAACTACATCCTCTTCCTCATCACCATCATTACATTGGTGGCGTGTAACCCGACAACAACACCGGCTACCCCTACAGTAGCCCCCATCGCCAGCGAAACGCCGCTTCCGGCGGCAACCAATACTGCCGAACCTGTGGCAACCATAGAACCTACCGTGGCGGAACCAACGGCAACCGTGGGCGCGACCAACACCCCTGCCCCCATCCCACCGACCTTCACACCGATTCCTACGGATGAAGCCGAGCCTACCGATGTCACCCCGACCGCGGTGGTAGACCCTGCGATCATCCCCCCCGCCGCAATGATAATTGCGGAACCGGGGAACGGCTCGCTGGTTACCAGTCCGGTGATCGTTCGTGGGGTATCGGACCCTTCCTTTGAGAACGCCATTGTGGCGCGGCTCATTTCAGCAGACGGCACTGAAATTGCGATTGTGCCGGGGCAAATAGCGGGGGAAATGGGGGAACGGGGCGACTACGAAATCGCTATCGAATTTGAAGTCAGCGAAGTAACGCCCGCTTTCATTCAGGTCTATACTGATAACCCGATGGATGGCGCGATTACGACCCTTGCGTCCGTAGGAATTCAACTTCTGCCCGAAAGTGAAGCTGAGCAAGAAGAAATCATCGAGAATACCGACACCCAAGCGCACATCGTTATTACCTCCCATGCTAATGGCGACACCGTAACGGGCGGCTCGATTACGATTGAAGGCTTCGGGCGACCCACCTTTGAAAGCACCTTCGTGGTGGAAATGACCGATGCCAACGGAACCCTGATGGCGCGGGAAGCCGTAACGGTCAATGCACCGATGGGGCAATATGGGTACTTTAGCGTGGACTTCCCCTATACCGTGACGGAAGAAAACATGCCCGCCCGCGTTCGAGTGCTGGACATTAGTCCGGCGCATGGGGATTACGCCTTTGTGAATAGTGTACTGGTGCGCCTCAATCCGTAGAGAGCAGAAAGATCGGGCAAGGTTCTATTTGATTTCTATGCCGCACTGCGTAAACTATCCCCCATTCTGAAAGACGCAACCCCGATGACGGGTGAGCCGGATGGATTCGGCTCTCCCGTCTTTTATATGGATGGGAGTTTTTCCCGTGGTGTGCGGGGAAAAAACAAAGTCGCATGGAACGATACAAGGTTTTCGTTGCCGAAAAATTGGACCCGTTGGCAGTAGATATTTTACATCGGGAGGCGGAGGTGATCGTCGAATTGAACCTTGCCCCTGACCCATTGATTCAACGACTGAATGAAACGCAGGCGGACGCACTGATTGTGCGGAGCGGTACAAAAGTGACCCGCGCCATTATTGAGGCGTGTCCGTCGCTGAAAGTGGTCGGACGGGCAGGGGCGGGCGTGGATAATATTGACCTCGCCGCCGCCACCGAACGGGGGATTATCGCCGTCAACGCCCCCACCGGCAACAGCGTTGCCGCCGCCGAACACGCCATCGCGCTGATGTTTGCGTTGGCACGGAATGTACCGCAAGCGGATGCCGCGATGCGGCGCGGCGAATGGAATCGCCATATTTACACGGGCAAAGCGGTATCGGGCAAAACGCTGGGCATTGTGGCATTGGGGCGCGTCGGAAGCGAAGTGGCGAAACGGGCAAAAGGGCTAGGGATGGAAGTGATTGGTTTTGACCCCTACTTCCCCGCCGAACGTGCCGCCGCACTGGGAATCGAACTGGTTGGGTTGGAAGAGATTTGGGAAAAGAGCGATTTTATCACCCTCCACGCCCCTCTGACCGATGATACCCGCGCCATCATTAACCGTGACACCATCGCCAAGATGAAAAAAGGGGTTTATATCATCAATGATGCGCGGGGCGGTTTGATTGATGATGAAGATCTGCGCGATGCGCTGGAAAGCGGTCATGTGGCGGGGGCGGCGGTGGATGTTTTTGAACAAGAGCCGCCGCCTGCAACCCATCCGCTATTAAATCGTAAAGATGTCATTGTTACGCCGCATTTGGGGGCTTCGACCACCGAGGCGCAATTGGATGTTGCCCGCGAAATCGCGGAAGCGGTGTTGGGGGCATTGCGCGGGGATGTGGTTGGAAGCATGGTGAATGCCCCCATGATTGCGCCCGAATTGTTGGCGCAATTGCGCCCCTCGATGGAACTTGCCGAAAAATTGGCGCGGTTGGCGATTCAGTATGCCCCAAAGGGATTGGGACATGTGCGCGTGATTTACGAAGGCAAACCCGCCGAAGGGGATACGCGCCCCCTGAAAGCCGCGATTATCAAGGGGTTGATTGAGCCAATTTCGGAAACCCGCGTCAATCGCGTGAATGCCGAATTGGTGGCAAAAGAACGGGGCATCAGCATTACCGAAGTGAAACGCCCGGACAGCCCCGCCGAAGTACGGGACACGATTACAATTGAATTAACGAACGGGGGCAGTCGTGCCTTTCAAGGCGCAATTTTGCGTGGAACGCCCCGCGTGATTAAAATCCAAGACTACTATATTGACTTGGAGCTCAATGGTTATATACTGCTATGTAATAACCCCGACCGCCCTGGTATGATAGGGCAGGTTGGTCATTTGCTGGGTCAACACGAAATCAACATCAGTTTTATGCAGGTGGGGCGCGATCACCCTCGCGGGAAAGCGATTATGGCAATCGGTTTGGACGATTTGCCGC
>CBKYSX010000413.1:0-4622 GCA_966690745.1 uncultured Ardenticatenales bacterium | reverse complement strand
GGCGAATCCTTAATGCTGGTGGTGGCTATGGTTATGGCTACGACACGCGTCTCGCCCTTGCCAACGTTGACGACGACCCCGCTTTGGAAATCATAATCGGGGGTGGAAGAGCGGGGTCGGCACTTGTACATGTGTACGATGGTATGACACACCAGCTACAATGGACAAGCCCTGTGCTGGGAGGTGGTAGGTTGCCCATGCATGTTACTAACGTTGATGCCGACCCGCACGCTGAGATCATTGTCGGCGTTGGACGCAATCTGCTAATTTTCGATGGTGCCAGCAACACCCTGCAATGGGACAGTGGTGTCCTTAGTAGCTACGTCACCGATATTAGTGTTGCAGATGTACGTGGCGATGCAACCCCGGAACTCGGTCTGACAACAGCAAATTCTGTTTACCTTTACGAAATGGGTGAGTCGGTAACGCTTCTAGACCGTCGCGATTTTAGTTGCGGTAGTGGACTGAATTGTGCCTTACTCCTGACAATGCTCAACACCGACAGCACAAATGCAGGTGAATTGATTGTCGGTTTTAGTGTTGTTGATGAAGATGAACGTGTTGCTTGGCGGATTGAAGCATGGTCTGCTGACGATCTTTACCAAGTATACTGGCAAGATACACTGAATAATACCCATTTAGGTGACATTTACTCAGCCGACCTTGATAGCAATGGTATTTATGAATTTCTTCTTACTGGCACCACTGTCGCCCCCGATTGGAATAACTCCTTGGTACGCATTGCCCAACACACTGGAGAGGGTTATTGGTTGATGCACACGCTTTCGCGTGGAAATTGGGGACGCTTCCATTCCGTATTGCATGCCGACCTTGAAGGCGATGGTAGCGATGAGATTCTTTTGGGAAGTGAAAATATTGTACAGGTCTATGATCTTTTACCACCTATTCTGCCCACACCTTCTCTTACACCATCCGCCACCGCTTTTGTTACCTCAACACCTACGCTTTCTCCTATACCCACTGAGTTTCCCACCGCTACACCAACGTTAATATCCACGTACACACCTAGCTCAGTACCTTTGCCTACCGCTACTGCCACTTCCACTTATAGTTCTTCAGCGACTCCAACCCAAACACCTGCTATTGTTCCCTCTACTACCGCAACTTCTTCCACTACTCCGGTTGGTACACCTGTTGTCACCCTAACTACCACCGTCTTGCCCAGCCCTAGTGTATCAGCAACTGGTATTCCTCCGACACCGACTATTATCCCTGTGTCACACATACTCTATCTACCTCTAATCCAGAATTAAGTATTAATCCAACTAATAACAAAGGGATTAGGAGTTACACAGATTGAAGGGTCATAGAAGATAATGTTCGCTGTCACTGAAATACAAAATGACAACAGGCGTACCGGGTACAGGCAGTTGTTTTCCCTCTAAGGTGGGGCGAATTTGGGTTGAAGTCCCCAATAATTTAATGCCGCCTGCTGTCGGGAAAGTGTACTTAGTCGTCACCTGAAATTGTGGCGAACGCCCTCCACTCAGACTACCCGCACAGGAAACAATTTTCCCGACCACAAATTCCCCGCCCTGCGTTAGCCTATGATTCAGCCGTCCATTTGCCTGGTTAACAATCAAAAAAGGAAGTATCCAAACAAGCAGAGCAGTTATAGGGATAATCAACCAGACAAGATGGGGCAACGCCACATACGCCAGTGCCGCAAGCACAACCACGATGCCGCCGGCAACCACCGATTCGTTGAAAACCGTTTCATGCGTTGCAATTTCAAGCGGAGTCCGCAAACCATTTACCCGTTCACGGTTACGGCGGTTAAAAAAGAAAACATCGTCCGGCATCTGAAGCGGGCGACGAACCGGAGATTCTATGACTTTTTCAGATTGCATTTCACATCCTCCTCATGGAGTACGCTATACGATAAATGGCAATTAGTGGTTGTGTGCGTTCATTAATGTGAATCATTCCCACCCCACGTTCCGCTACGCTTCACGTAGGGCTATCATCATGTCACCTGTTATCACAGTTCCATTGCACCTTGACCCTGCAATCCCTGCCAAGGGGTGGTGTGATGATAGCCCCATATGCAGGCTTGTGTTGTTCACGCCGAAATGTGGGGCGGAGGCGGCTTACGCGACGACACACCTTACATACCTTACACACCATTCGCCAACGGTTGACCTACCCGTTTTTGTGTTCTCTGTTATACTAAACGGAACAAATTAAAGAAAGCCACCCGACACAGTGGCAACCACACGAACCTAAGAGACACTCACGTAGCACACCTGTCTCTCACACCACTTCTATCGTGGTGGCAATGACGCACAAAGAGATACCACTCATGCAAACCCTTCCTGAATACATCTTAGCGGAGTTTGGCAACAATGCGGAGTATGTTGCTCAGCTCTATACCGAATGGCGGCACAGCCCGTCCAGCGTCCCGCAAGCGTGGCACGACTATTTTGCGGGCATTCTGGCGCGGGAAGAGCGCACCATTGATGTAACGGTTACCAATGGCGCACCAAAACCAGAAGCGTTGCCCGCGCCCGTCCGTGAAATCGTGCGCGAAGTGGTGCATGATGGCTTCGAGCCACCCCCGACAGGGATTGTTTCCCCTTCTGCGCTAATTGACCCCAAACTGGCAAGCTACGAAGAGGCACAGCCGATTCGCGGCGTGGCGGGGTTGATTGTGGACAACATGCAGAGCAGTCTCGGTCTGCCTGTCGCCACCAGCCAACGCCTGATTCCGGTGAAGGTGATGGAGGAAAACCGCCTCATCATTAATCAAACACTGGCAAATCAAGGGCGCAAAGTTTCTTTTACGCACCTGATTGCGTGGGCATTGGTCGAAGGATTGGGGCATTTTCCGCAAATGAATGCCGCCTATGGCTTCATCAATGGCAAACCGCACCGGATTCAACGTCACGATGTCAATTTTGGCGTGGCGATAGATTTAGAACGGAAAGATGGCAGTCGCTCCCTGGTGGTGCCGAATATCAAAGCCGCCAATCGCATGGACTTTAACCAGTTCCTGACTGCCTATGACGACATCATTACCCGCGCCCGTAACGGGAAACTGACCACCGACGATTATCAAGGCACCAGCCTGACCCTAACCAACCCCGGCACGATTGGCACGATTATGTCTGTGCCGCGCCTGATGGAAGGGCAAGGGGTGATTATTGCCACCGGCGCGATTGGCTACCCGCCCGAATATTCCGCTACGGCAGATGAAACCATCACCGAATTGGGTATTTCCAAAGTGATGGCGATGACCAGTACCTACGACCATCGGATTATTCAGGGCGCAGAATCGGGGATGTTCCTTGCCAAGGTTCATGAACTGCTCTTGGGCAAAGAAAACTTCTATGAACGTATCTTCGCCGCCTTGCTGATTCCTTACCCGACCGTTAAATGGCAACGGGACAATCTGCCCCTCGGTACCGCGCAGACGCTGGAACGGCAGATGGAAAAACAGGCTTCCGTACTAACCCTGATTCGTGCCACACGGGTACGCGGACATCTGCTGGCAGATTTGAACCCCCTGACCAAAGAAGTGAAAGAATATCACCCTGATCTTGACCCCGCCACCTACGGTCTGACCCTGTGGGATTTGGATCGCTCTTTCCTGACCACGGGGGGCGGCAATGGCACCGGCGCGTTGGCGGGGCAAAAACGGTTGACCCTGCGCCAGGTATTGGATATTCTGCGCCGCAGTTATTCCGGGCATATCGGGATTGAATTTATGAATATCCCGAACCCCGAAGAACGGGAATGGTTGCAAGGGCAATTTGAAAGTGCGACCCCTGCCGCTCCGCCCACCAAAGAGCGCCGTCTGCATATTCTGCAAGATATGAGCGAAGCAGAAGCATTTGAACAGTTTCTGCACAAGCGGTATGTTGGCTCCAAACGCTTCTCATTGGAAGGGTCGGAAACGGTTATTCCCATGTTGAGCGCGATTTTAGACCGCGCCGCCGATCAGGAAGTGGAGGAAGCGGTACTGGGGATGGCGCACCGGGGACGTTTGAATGTTCTGAAAAACATTCTGAACAAATCTGCCCGCAACATCTTTGGCGAATTTGAAGGGGTCACCGAGAACGTGGATGTGATGGGGACGGGGGATGTGAAATATCACCTCGGCGCAACGGGCAAACGCACCACTCCCGCCGGACACACCATCGAAATGACCCTTGCGTCCAACCCCAGCCATCTGGAAGCCGTAGACCCGGTGGTAGAAGGGATTGCCCACGCCAAACAACGCCGCCGCAAGGGAATGCAGGATGGTGTGGCGATGGACAAGGTTCTGCCCATCCTGATTCACGGCGATGCGGCATTTGCGGGGCAAGGGTTGGTGGCGGAAACGCTGAATCTCTCGCAACTGCGCGGCTATCGCACGGGCGGCACGATTCATATTATCATCAATAACCAGATCGGCTTTACCACCGACCCGATGGATTCCCGCTCGACCCCGTTTGCAACGGACATCGCCAAAATGGGGCAAATTCCCATTTTGCACGTCAATGGCGATGACCCGGAAGCCGCCGTGCGGGCGGCGGAAATTGCGTTGGATTACCGCCAGAAATTCCAGAAGGATGTGGTCATAGATTTGGTCTGTTACCGTCGGTGGGGGCATAACGAAG
>CBKYSX010000412.1:0-4625 GCA_966690745.1 uncultured Ardenticatenales bacterium | reverse complement strand
AGCAGATGGTCGTGCCGGGCAAGGGCTTCGCGCATCGCCTCGGGAAAAGCGTCCCAACGTCGCGTACTGCCTTCAATATCCGTGAATAAAAAGGTGATGGTGCCTGTAGGTTTGGGGTTCATTCTGCCTCCCGGACGCGGTTCCCCGGCGACTTGTGCGAACCTGCCTCCATTTTTTCCCTGTTCTCAAAGACCGGGGATATTAGATTCAATCGTTCGATCCTCATACTATGAAGCGGGGCGACCACACTGGTCGCCCTGTTCATGCCTGTAGGAGTGTGAAAGCGGTAGATTCGACTTTACGACGGGCTAGTGAGGTGCACCAGTGCGTTCCAGCGTGCCGACATCGTGGAGCCAACCGCCTGACGCAACCCTTCTTCTTGCCCCAGCATTGCCAAAAAGTCGGCGTGGTGAAGCATGTAAACCTCCGTAGGTGTCAGAGCCTTGACGGTTGCCGTGCGTTGTTGTCGTTCCAACAGGGTCAATTCGCCAAAATAATCATGCGTGACCAGCGTGTTGATGTGCATATCACCATGATAAACGCCTGCTTGTCCCTGTTTGATGAGATAGAGCCGGTCCCCTATGTCCCCTTCTCGCACAATCGTTTCCCCCGCCGCAAAGCGTTGCACCGTTAATTTTTCGGCAATCGGACGCAACGCCTCATCGGAAAGGGATGCCAGGAGGGGAATGGCTTTGAGTGTTGTCAGATGGGTACGGGTCACGGTGGTCACGGGGGTGTAACCATGTTGTTCTTCATACAGGGACTGATACAACCCGCCTGCTTTGACCAGCTCGTTGTGTGTTCCCTGCTCGGCAACCTGCCCTTTTTGTAGCACGACTACCCAATCCGCCGCCGCCGCCAGACTGAGCCGGTGGGTAATGCTAATGGTGGTGCGTCCCTGAGCAACATGCACAAGGGTTTCTAAAATTTCCCGTTCCGTATGGGCATCCAACGCACTGGTTGCCTCGTCCAGAATCAGCAGACGGGGGTCACGCAAAATGGCGCGGGCGATGGCGAGACGTTGCCGTTGTCCGCCGCTCATCCGCACGCCCCGTTCCCCCAGCACGGTATCCAATCCGGCAGGAAGGGAGGCGATGTAACTTTCGAGCTGTGCCGCTTTCGCCGCCGCCAGGACCTCATCATCGGTGGCACCGACCCGCCCGATGGCGATATTTTCCCGTAGCGTGGTATCAAAGACAAACGTATCTTGAAAGACAATCCCAATCTGCTCCCGCAGAGAGGCAAGGGTGACATTACGTAGGTCATGCCCGTCAAACAGCACCCGCCCGCTGTCAGGGTCCCAGAAGCGCATGACCATATTGACCACTGTGCTTTTCCCGGAACCGGAAGGACCCACAATGGCAACATGGGTTCCGGCAGAAATGGTCAGGTTCAAATCATTGAGAATCGGGCGACCCGGTTCATACGAAAAGGTGAGACCCTCCAGTGTGACCGCGTTTTCTAATGGCGGCAATGCCACCGCGGCGGGTGCATCCTGAATCACCAGGGGTTCATCCAGCAGTTCCGTCACCCGTTCCAGCGAGCCGCTAGCGCGTTCCACCGCCTGCCCGACACCGGAAATGGCGGCGATGGGTTGGAGCAAAGAAGGCAACAGCGAGATAAAGGCGATGAGGGTGCCCAGCGTAATTGAGTCTTGAATGACCAAGTAGCCGCCAATGGCAAACACCACCAATTGCCCCAACCCGATCGCCAACCCCATGCTGGTATCAAACAATGCCCCGATCAAGTTAAGAGAGAGGGTCGCTTTGAAGGTGGCATCAAGACGGGATTTGTAGTGGTCCACCGCCCGTTGCGCCAGCCCGAAGGCTTTGGTCACCCCTTGCGCCACAAGGTTTTCCTGGGCGGTGGTGGCAACCTCGCCGGAAAGTTTCTGCACGGCGTAGCTGGCGGCTTGCAGGCGTGACCGCAGGGAGGCATAGGTAAGTGCAAAAAGCGGGACAACCACCAATACAAGCAACCCCAATGTGGGACTTAGGAACAAAATGGCACCCGCCGCCACCACCGCCCGCAGTGCCAGAAAAACCCCGACCCCGATAACCTGTGACATGGCACTCTGGATAATGGCAATATCGGAAGAGAGGCGGGTCATCAAATCCCCGACTTTGGCGCGACTGTAAAATTGATGGGGCAGTCGCTGGAGGTGGGTAAACATTCGGGACTGAAGGTTGGTGAGAATGCGCCCGTTCACCCATGCGGTCAGATAGGTGCGGCGTAAACCAATCAAAGCATTGACCATATCCACCGCCAACAACCCCCCCACCAACCAGAGCAACAAACCAAAATCTTTGCCGGGCAGAACCGTGTCAATCAGATATTTGGAACCGAGGGGCGGAATGAGGGTTGCGCCGACTCCTATCAGCATGAGGAGCAGGGCTTCCCCTTGTCGCCACCAGAACGGTTTAACAAGGGGTATAAGATAGCGGAATAGTGCCTTAAAGGGATTATCCCGCCGTTGTGGACGCACCAGATGTGCCAGCCACGCTTCTTCGAGTGCGCCCAATGGTTGCTGGTATGCCAGCAATGCGGCATGATCGCGGCGTTGTGGGTCATATTCTTTCAGAAAGAACCACAGGGCGGACAGTGAAAATTGGGTGATCAGATACTGCACAAACGAGGTGGCAAGTCGTTTATCCGGGGTTTCCGTAAAAATTGTCACCTTCCGCCCGGCTGTCTGTTCGCTCCGAACCCATTCGTGACATTCCTCAATAGCAGGACCACGCTTCATTCTGGCTTCCAAAACCCCCGCCACCCCGATTAAAAAGAAGGGAGCAATGGCTTCGTTATTGCCCAACCAGCGGGGAATCACATAGTGCACCATGCTCTCCGCCAACGAAGGAGCAGGTGCATCCGGTTGCAGGGTGCGAATAAGCCCTTGCCCGGAGAGGGAGGAGGTGAATTGATAGCCCGTAACCTCTTCCTCCATCACGGGTACGGGGTCGGTGAGGTAGAGGGCGATGGAGTCTGTCCGATGTTCCGGTTTTAGGTCTAACCCCTTTTCAAGGGTTTCAAGGACGGCTTCTGCCTCCCGGAGTTCAGTAGTAGCTTTTGTGGCGGCATAGGTACCACGCATGGCATGAACCACCACCCGTTTGCCTTGAAATTCCTGCCATGATGGGACAAAGTCCGGAACGGTATAGGGAGTATTCAGTGTCATGGGGTTGCTCCTCTCAACAAGGCTTCAGGTGATGGGGTTCGTAACTGAGAAAGCGAAGGATGTAAGGGATGGGGGAAATGGGGATTGGCAAGGCGCAATAGGGCGGTGACCACCCCGCCATAGCCGACCATATAATCGGGCGTAAAAACAGCAGGGCTTTCAGAAGACCATGCCAGATTGCCATCCGATTCCACCCCGTAGGTATCCAGCAATCCTCCCAGCAGATGTGCCTCGCGGTGGTACCCCTCCTCCCCGGTGGCGGTATAGAGTTGGAGTAAAAGTTCGATATTGCCTGCCAAGCCGTGACAGGGGGTGGGTCCCACCCAGCGCGACCAGCGGGAAACGGTACGCGCCGCCCGTGCCGCCCATTCAATACCATCGGGGACGATGCCGCTTTGCCCCGCACGGAGGAGGAACAGCCCGATTCCGGCGGCACCATGACACCAGTAGGAAGGGGTTGGAAGTTGCCCCGGTGTTTGACCCCAAACCACGGCTTCGTTGTCGTGGGAAAGGGGCATTGCATGACGGGTCAGCCATGCGAACGCGCCCTGAATGGCATGGCGATACCTTTCCTCCGGCTCAATCAGGTAGAGGTCTATTAAGGTGTCGGCAATTCCGGCGACACCGTGCGCGTAGCCGCTATAGGTTTTCCCGCTCAGGGTTTCAAAGCCATCGGGAATCACCCAGTAGGTTTCGCCATTACCTTCATGGGTTTCATGGGTGGCGGCGGCAAGCAGGGCTTCTCCGGCATTGCGGGTATACGCCAATTGGGTGGGATCTCCGGTAATCCGCCAGAGGTCAAGATGGGTACGGAGCCTGCCCGCTGTGCCGTTAAACAAATCCGGCGATTCATACGGTAAGGTTGCCAAAATATGGCTTGCCTCTATCGCTTTTTGTCGCCACTGTTCATCGTTTAGTTGTTCAGCAACCCGTCCATACAGAAATACCCGCCCGGCTTCCCCTACATACAAACCGGGAACGATTGCCCCTTCCGGCGCGGGGGCGGCGGCTAACCATGCCGCTCCTTTTTGTGCCGCCGCGTAATAGCGGGAGTCGCCAGTCGCTTTCGCAAGGTCAAGAATCGCTAACAGTCCACCGCCTGTCCCACTGTTGATGTCGCGGGAGAATAACCCCGCTCCGCTTTTGTGTTTACTTAACCATGCCAACCCTTCTCCTTCTAAAACAGGAAGGGCTACGGAGAGCAAGGTTTCGCCCAATTGTTCGGCACGGCTCTGATAATGGCAGGGTGAGCGTAAAGCAGGGGCGGGCGGCGACGGGATTTCTGCCGTCAGATCCAGCGCCAGAAGGGCTTTCAGCAGAGGCGCGGTTGTGGCATACCAGTCCGAACTATCCGGGGCAAGGCATCGTTCAATAATCACGGCGAGCGCGGGATGCAGGTCGGGGTTCAGGGTCAGCAGAGGACGGTTGAGCAGGTTGAATGGATCAGGCG
>CBKYSX010000411.1:0-4630 GCA_966690745.1 uncultured Ardenticatenales bacterium | reverse complement strand
AATGAATGGCGTATTCAGGGATTATTTGTCAACGAACGGCATTTCTTTTTCCTGCCGCCCGCTATCGCCGCCCTGATGTTAAGCATCTGGTTGGGAACCCGACAGGGCAGATGGCGATGGCTGTTTCTGCCTCTTCTGCTCTTTCTGGCGTTGGTCGGCTTACCCGCAATAGATGTTCTCTTGCCCGCTCTCTTACCGGGCAATCCTTTCATCTTTGAAGATGAAGGCTACGCCCGCGAATATACCTTCCAGTTGTGGCTATCAGTGATGGCACTTATAGGCATTCTAACGATTCCCCTGTGGAAGCGACTCCCCCCGATAGTGAGCAAAATCGTGTTGGTAGGGTTAGGGCTATGTGGGGCGATTCTGCCTGCCTATGCCCTCTGGTATACGTGGCTCGTCTTGCAGGGGTTTTACGGACAGGGGCTGATGGTGGGGGTCGGTATCTTTGTGACGGCAGTGGGGTTTGGGATGTCGAGCATCTTGGCTCTATTACTTCCAAGACCTACGTCAACTCCCACATGATTGTTGGTAACAAAATACACTTTGCAATTGAATGGGAGATAAGAAAAAAGATGCTAGGTTGGGTCTTCGGG
The DNA here is from genome assembly GCA_966690745.1 of uncultured Ardenticatenales bacterium. GTDB lineage: Bacteria > Chloroflexota > Anaerolineae > Ardenticatenales > Ardenticatenaceae > CBKYSX01. The sequence continues at coordinate 4,034 of CBKYSX010000411.1, read as the reverse complement.
CAATTGCGGTTTTGGGCGGCAAACCATCCTATCGGGAATTGGGAAGATTCGGTGGCATTAAACGGGGTGCGAAACTGGATGTGTATGTTTGCCAACGAAGTGGGTCATCGAACGAATCTGCGACTATTTTCGCTCCCTACTAAATCTGCTTTCGACGCAATTTATAATCCTGTTTTTCAAAATGGAATCAAAAGAGCAGGCGATATCGAAAATGCTTCAATCTTTTTCCACCACTATATTTCCCATTTAGGTATGTCTGCCTTTGATCGCTACGATGTCCTTCTTATCGAAAGCGAATCGCAACAACGGTTACTTTGGAGATTAAGCGATGAGGGCAATGTGTATGACGTATTTCTCCCTTATGGTGAAATGCAAAAAGTTGCCCGTGCCTTCTGTTATTTAACACGCACAACAATTTGAGATTCGTCCACCCGCACCCTCTGCCCCATCGCCAACTTCGAAAAGTCTTCTTCCTCAATCGCCACCAGAGGGAAGGCGTTGCCATACATCTCCTCTGCCACGACTGCCGCCAGCGCAAAGAATTTGTCCACGCCGGTGGTGATAATGGCGGCAGGGGCAGTGCCCGCCCGAACCGACTCTAACAGTACGGCGGTGGTGGTACTGGACCCCCGTGTAAAGGGCAACGCCATTATTTTCCCTGCGGCAATTTGCCCCGATAACGGATGGCGACGATCAATGATTTCACCCGTGGCGTAATCATAGCCACCCCAGAAACTCAAAGGCTCGTTGGCATATAACAAATCACCTTCGGCATGTCCGGCGATGATGGAATGTCCCGTGATAGAAAAGTTCATTAATGCTCTCTCGTAAAAACTGCGGTGAGTAGAATGAGAAAGAAACCAGGTTTTCCACGGCAGAAACCCGGTTTCACAGCCCGCTAATTACCTACTTCCATGAGGGATTATGTGGTGATTTACTGTAAAAGAATCCGGGCAGTTACACCCGCGTATAGTGAGGATTCATTTCAATGACCCGCATAAAGGCATCTACGACTTTGGGGTCAAATTGGCTTCCCGATACCCGGTGAATTTCTTCGATTGCCATTTCAACGGGCCACGCCTGTTTGTAGAGCCGTTCGTGAACGAGGGCATCAAAAAGGTCTACTACCGCTACCACGCGCCCGACCAGGGGAATCGCCTCGCCCGATAAACCATTCGGGTAGCCTTTGCCATCCCACCGTTCATGGTGGTTAAGGGCGATATGTTCCGCCATCTGCATAAAGGGGGAATCGCTGTGCGCCAGAATTTGCGCCCCGATGACGGTATGCTGTTGCATAATGGCATATTCTTCGGGGGTTAAACGTCCCGGTTTCAGCAGAATGTGGTCGGGGATGGCAATCTTCCCAATATCGTGCAAACGGGCGGCGAGACGGATGATTTCAACCTGGTCGGGCGTAAAAGTGAGTAAATTGGCGATTTCGGCGGATAAATCCCCCACGCGGCGATTGTGTTCTCCGGTTTCATCATGCCGCTTTTCTCCTGCCACCGCTAACCGCTCCAACACCTCAATTTGCGCGGCTTCCAGTTCGCGGGTGCGTTTCTGCATCATTCGTTCCAATGCGGCATTTTCCAACTGGTAAATCTCTACCTCTTGCCGCGCCAGTTCCGCTTCCCGCTTCGCCATTTCGGTACGATGAATCACCTCCAAAATGCTAATCCTTTGATTCATCTGTTCGTTATATACATCTTGCGATAATTCATTACAGAGTTTGTAATAATGGGCGGCTTTAATGTAATTGCCCTGTTCTTCGGAAACGGCGGCAAGTTTAGTAACACACTGGCGTTGACCCTGTTTGTCTACCTCGGCAATGGCGAGTGCCCGTTCAAATAGTTTGGTTGCCTCTTTCAGGTTGCCCTGCTTCCATGCGATTTCGCCCAGATTCAACAGCGTTTCCAACTCCCGTTGATACGCGCCGCTTTCCTTCGCCATGCCATAGGCTTCATGCAACATGGCTTCAGCTTGTTCGTAATCTCCCCGCGCAATGTAGATTTCCGCCAATGTAATCAGTACCGTCGCCTGATTGCTTTTTAAGTGGGATTCCCGCGCCAATGCCAACGCGCTATGGGCATAGGTCAGTGCCTCCCCCATCGCGCCCATTTTGTGGCAGGCGTGGGCAAGATTGTTATAGATCGTGACCTTGTTCCATGTAGAAAGGGAGCGGTTGTCGTTTAAGCGCAGAGCGTTTTGGCTGGTTTCAATAGATTTGTCATAGAGGTTTAGGTTGGAATACCAGACGCTAATATTGCCGAGGGCAATTGCCTGTTTCTCAAAATCGTGGCTGGTTTCCGCCAAACGCAAAGCGCGGGAAAAATATTCGAAGGATTTATCAAACAGTCCACTGTGCATGTGGACCAATCCAATCAGATTAAGAAAATGAAAGAGAAAATCATTATTGGCGGGCGCGTCATCCAACAAACTCAAGCCGCGAAACGCATAGAAGACGACATATTCGCGGTGCCCTGCCTGATAATGCCCCCGTGATAGAGTAAGCAAACAGTCCAATTGCGCTTTGGAGCGTTCCGGTTCATTTAGTTTTTCAACGAGGGTATAGGCACGGTCTGCCACTTCGATACTGCGGCGAATATCATTGAAATAAAGTTCGCGTGCCAGTTGATTGCTTAAGTGAATCTGCTCGACTAAGGAACCATTGGTGGCTTGGGTATCAGCAAGCCTCTGCTCCAACTGAGTAAGGGTATCAGGAGCGTTCATAATCTCTACGCAAAAGTGTGGGGGGATGGAAGGTCACAGGTGTCTGCTGTATCATGACACGTCCGAGACATAAGTAGAATAGTACTTCATTCAAAAAGAGTTGACAATTTAGCACCGAGGATGATGGAATGGTTTTGGTATAAATTTTAGTAAAAAGCATGGGCTATTCCGAGACGAATACCCGCGTGTCACCACGCACATAGGTTAATAATTCTTGAATCTGACGATCCTCTATCCTGTGTAACTGTTGCCACAGAGCAATATCCGTTTGATACCAATCGGCTTCTTGAATCGCGCCGATTTCCACCGCACGGCGCATGGCGGCGGCAAGCACCCAATACAGGGCAACCTCCCGCGGGGATGACCACATTTTTGCATCCATCTGTTGATAGAGTTCTGCCATTAACCGTGCAACGCTCATATCATCTACCGCCATCTTGCCATCTACGACGATTAAATGCGCTAATATCATCTGCACGGTTTCGTCGCTTCCTAAACCTGAAGGCACAATGGTTCGCAAAAAATAATCGCCCCGGTCGGCACAGAGCAGAGGGGCGGGTTGTTCCAACAGGGTAAACTGCCCGGATTCGGCATCCAAATCACGCCAATGGATGCCATAGCGGGCTACAATAGCGGGAATGTCTGATTGCTCAACCACCATCCACCACATTTCCTCATGGTAACTTTCGGCGCGATTGGCATAAACAAAATCGGCAACATGGGAAAAAGCCGTATGGGAAATATCGTGAATCAATCCTGCCGTTTGCTCTTTCAGGCTCGCTCCTAACCGCCGCAACAGCAACATCACCCCGATAGAATGTTCCAGTCGGGAAAAATTAGGGGCAATGCCCAATCGTCCGCTAATACCGGATTGGGAAACATGCGCCAATCTCTGCATGGCAGGCGTGGCAATAATCGCTTCCAGCAAGGGTTCATCCAATGAAACATTGCCGTACACCGGGTCGTTTATAGAGAGCATAGGTATTCATCCCTGTTGCTGTCGCGGCAACGGGTTGCATTTACGAACGAGCGCAACTCACGTTTCTATAACTACGTAACAGCTCATATAATCTACCAGCAGGAGAAAGAGAGCAAGGTATGGCGGATAAGAACCCACTCGACAATCTGGAAAACACTTTTGAGAAGTTTATTGAACGTCCCCTCCAACGGTTGTTCGGGGGACGTTTGGAGCCATCCGATATTGCCAAGCATCTCAGCCGTGCGTTGGAAGATGAGCGGCAGGTTTTTTCGGGGCGATTAATCGGACCCAACCAATACACCGTGCAAATTTCGCAGGAAGATTT
>CBKYSX010000410.1:0-4645 GCA_966690745.1 uncultured Ardenticatenales bacterium | reverse complement strand
ATTGGGGCTACGCTGTTGTGGAAAGGCGTACCTTCAATTTTATGGAGATGAAAAATAATTTAGGTGGGAAAAGCGACTAGGGTACAGGCAAACCTGTACCCTAATCTCTCCTGTTCCGAGGAGAAGAAGAACGGAACTTACCGTAACCACTATGTGGGAGGAGCGCACCCTCCGCAATTCATAGTGCGCCCAGACGTAACATTCCGGAAATATTCGAGGTTGGAGGGGGACGGGGTGTGTATACATGCACACCCCGTCCCGCGTTGGGGGGTACGGCTTAGTCCTTGCTCAACGAGTAGTAGTAGGTCGCAGAGTAGGAGGGGTTGAAGTACCAGCCCTTCACCCAGCGTTGTTCGTAGCGGCGGGCAGTGGCGACAGCCAGGCGCACCCCGGTTACGTTTTCGTAGTCCAGTTCACTGATTTGTTCGTACAGTGCCTGACGTTCGGCTTCATCCGTGGAAACCACGGCGGCGTTAATCAGTTCGGCGTATTGATCAACCAATTCTTGCGGGAAGCCTGCGCGGTTGGCGTAGGTTCCAACGAGGAACGGTTGGACCCAGTTGTGCGGGTCGTGAATGTCTTCCGCCCAGCCTGCGGTAAAGATCGGCAAGCGACCTTCCCGTTGGTTGCGGAGGAAGTTTGCCCAGGGCAGACCAATGGTTTCAACCACATAGTTGCCCGGTGTCGGGTTGTTGGCAGAAGCCAAATCGAGGTTGGCTTGGAGGATTTCACCAATGATTTGACGGGTGGTGTTGCCCGTGTTGTAGGCGAATTGGAAGCGGAAGCCGGTTTCGGGCAATGCTCCGCCCCATGCTGTCGCCAATTCCTCTGTACAGCGATCCAGATCGTAGTTGAATTTCGAGCCGTTTTCGTTGTAGCCCAACATGCCCGGCAGAACCACCCCTACGTTTTGTACTGCGTCGCCCTGTAGCACATCTTGAATGTAGACATCCCAGTCAAAACAGTACGCGAAGCCCCGTCGTACATTTATATCGTTGAAGAAGTCTGCTGGAATCCCGTTTCCATCCAACGCGCCGCTCCCTGCCAACGGGTTGCCGCCATCGAGATTGATATCCCAGGTGAAAATCATGTCGGTACGGGTGGTGCTGGGTGCGCCACGGTAACGGCGGAATTGAGCATCCGGCGTTTCCGTTGCGGTACAGGTGAAATCCAACGTAGCCACATCGTACATACAATCTTCGCCGATGAGTTGGTCCATTTGGGGCCAGTTTTCGGGGTTCACAACAGTTTGATCCGAATCCCCGGCTTGCATGGTGGCGAAGCGGGTACCCCATTCCGTCATGTTTTGAATGCTAACGGTTTTCAGTGCAGGAGGACCAACGGGACCGCCTTCAAAAGCAGGACCAATTTCCTCGGTGCGCCAGTAGTTTTCGTTGGCAACCAGAACAATTTCTTCACCGGGAACCCAGCGATCCAGAATGTAGGGTCCGGTTCCGTTGGTAATGGTGGTGAAGGGATCGTTTTCGGAGGTAATACCGTAGTAATTTTGCCAGGTGGCACAGTCCCCATCCCAACCGCCATTTTCAATCGTCCACTCTTTATCCATCACCGACCCCCACCCACCGGCAAGGGTGGAAATGAAGGGTGCCCAGGGTTGCTCAAGGTTGAACGTTACGGTGTTGCCATCGGCAACGATTTTGCTTTGCAGTAATTCACAGGTAGCAAGCAAATCGGCGGCATCGGCGGCTTGCACCGCAGTGGGGTCGCCATGCTTATCCGCCGCATCAGCGTCACCCGCGAAAAGGGCATCGGTGATGTCGTAAATGCCAACACCCAGAATCGGCTCGGTCAGGAGCAATTGGGGCGAAGCCAAACCACCTTGCAAAAGGTTGCGTTGGAAGGTGTACGCCACGTCTTCGGCGGTAAGGTCGTTGCCGTTGTGGAAAGTAATGCCCTCGCGGATGGTGAACTCATAGGTCAAGCCATCTTCACTAATCGTGGGCATTTCCGCCGCCAATTGGGGCACAAAACTGGTGGCATCGGCTCCGTCATACCAGACCAACGTTTCATAGACTTGCTGGATAACGCCTCCCCCTGCCGATTCATAGTTCAATGCGGGGTCAAGGGTTTCGGGGTCACCAAAAGTCGTAACCACATAGGTTTCGGGATCATCGGAAGTAAAGCTGGTCGGTTCCACAGGGGCAGGGGTCGCCGTCACCACGGTAGTAATTACCTGGGTACTGGTGGTGGTTTCGCCGGGAACCTGTACCGTAACGGTTACAGGAACCATGACCGTTTCGGGGGTGGCTTGTTGGGTTGGGGTGGTTCCGGGCTGGCTATTACATGCCGCCAACCACAGTACCGACAGACAAACGAACAGGACAAGAAATGCCCGCTTCATAGGTTTATCCTCACATGCAGTGTTTGAGGGACAATCGGGAAACTGTTAGATACGCGCTTTATTTCCCAATGGTTTGAATCCCTCAGTAGGTAAAACAAGGTTGAAATTCAACCCCATTTGGCTTTGGCGAAGGCGATAACAACGAAAGCTCTCCTCCTTCGGCTTTTCCCCCTCCTTCGAAGGTCACAAGGGTTGCGGGGTCGGAGCGTCCTCCGATACAAACCTGTGGCGCAAGGGTGAAAAGGTTATCACCGTACATCGTGCAATGCACTGCTACCCCTTTATACACAGTGGTTTCGGCGGATGGTTCGAGAATGGGCGGGCTTCGTAAAAATGTTTACTTTTTGGCGGAAAAATTGAACCAACCAAAAAATCGCGCTTGTAGGCGCGATTTTTTGGAATGTAGTATTGTTGTTCCGACCGCAAAACGCGATTCTAAACCCTATCTTCGTAGGGGACTTAACCACCCTCTGCGTCGCTCAACCATGCCTGAAATTGGGCAATCTCGGCTTGTTGTGTGGTAATAATGGCGGTAGCAAGGGCGAGAAGTTCAGGGCGTTCGGTACGTTCGGCTACCAATTCTGCCATCGCAATTGCGCTTTCATGGTGCGGAATCATGGCAGTGTAAAAAGCCTGATCAAATTCTTCTGCCGGGATGGTTCGCAATGCTTCGGTTTCATTCGGCATTGCCATTCCATGAGCATCGCCCGACGGGTTACGCCCATGCCAGTCGCTTAACCACATTGTCATCTGCGCAATTTCTGCCTCCTGTGCGGTAATAATGGCTTCCGCTACCGCTCTGGTTTCCGGGGTTTCGGAACGTTCCAGCGCGATTTCTGCCATATCCACCGCCGATTGGTGATGGGGAATCATGGCATCCAGAAAAGCGATTTCAAATTCATCACCCGATAAAGCGGCAATCGCGTCTACCCCTGCTTCCATCTCCGCCATATCGTCCATACTACTATGATCCATCCCGTCCATGGTGTTACCGTTACTATCATCCGTTGCCGCAGGCGTACATGCTGTGATCAAAAGCCATAGCAGGATGAGGAAAAATGATGTAGAGAAACGTAGGTTTTGCATGGCTACTCCTATAGTTGTTAGTATTTACACTTGGATTATCCCCTCCCCTATGGGGGGGGTATATGGCAGGAAGTATAGTGAGGTTATTGAACAAAGTCAATCGTTCACGCAGTCTACTACCCGAATTACTCTTTTTCTGCTAAAACCTTGTCCCACCGTTTTTGTCCCGGCCCACCTATTTACGGTGATTTCCATTCCTTCATCGGGCAGGTCTGAAAGTTTGACCCACCCCCATCAAACACAGTGAAGTATCGCTCCCGCTTATATCTTCTTCTGCTTCCATACATTTTCGGCACGTTGTTTCTGGTAATTCTCCCTGCATTGTTTTCCTTTGGGATGGCATTTTTTACGTATGATGGTCTTTCACCGGCAACATGGGTTGGCTGGCTTAATTTCCGTCTTGTTTACTACGATCAGCTTTTTCTGCTCAGTGTGGTCAATTCGCTGGCATTGGTGGTGTTGCCCGCTCCCTTACGATTGGTAGGCGCGTTTTTACTCGCTTTGTTGTTATGGCGGGGTGGAAAGGCACTCGGCTTTTTCCGTAGCACCATTTTTTTGCCCAGCGTGATGCCCAATGCCGCCTATGCGCTGGCATGGCTGTGGATTCTAAATCCCCTCTTTGGTCCACTGAATCTAACCCTACGTGCTATCGGAATAGATGCCCCGGCGTGGTTGGTTGAACCGGAATGGGCAAAAATCGGGTTGGCATTGGCAACGCTGTGGCAAATCGGAGAGGGGTTTCTGGTAAGTCTGGCGGCATTGCACGATATTCCGCGTGATGTAGAAGATGCCGCCCGCGTAGATGGAGCCAACTCCTTTAATTATGTCAATGAAATTATCCTGCCGATGGTCTCTCCCATCTTGTTGATTCTGCTCCTGCGGGATGCAATTTTGTTGTTGCAGGAATCCTTTGTCTCCACCTATCTGATTACGGATGGCGGACCGTACTACGCCACCCATACCCTACCTTATTTCGTTTACGAACAGGCATTCGCCCTATATTCCTTTGGTACGGCGGGGGCGGCGTTGTGGGTACTTTACGGGCTGGCGGGCATCGTCGTATTGGGCTTGTTTATCCTTGGTAAATCATGGGGGGTCGCCACCGATGAAGAAGCACTGGTTCTCTGACACTGCCCGTCTGCTGTTGCGAATCGCGGCAGCAATTCTCTTTTTACTGCCCCTGTTGTGGATGGTCAC
>CBKYSX010000409.1:0-4646 GCA_966690745.1 uncultured Ardenticatenales bacterium | reverse complement strand
TTTTGGCGTGGCATTAGGGCTGACCTTTCTGGTCAAATGGACAGCCGCCGCCTTCCTTGCCGCCCCCCTTGTTTATGTATTGTGGCAAAGCGGGGTCATAGTGGGGTTAATTCGCAACCCCGTTGTATTGCGCCCGAATGTGAAACGATTGCTGATTGCTTTTGGCATCAGTGCGGTTGTAATGGGGGCGTGGTTATGGTCGGCGCGGGCTTCTGTAGAGATAAATCCGTTGGGGTGGGGGGTACTGCCGCTTTTTGTACTGTTATTGGCGGGCGTGGTATATGCAGTGTCGGGACGCGGGACGCAGGGCGCAGAAAACGGGAACGACCATTTCACCACAGAGAGCACAAAGGACACAGAGAACAACAAAGAAGGTAGGGGCGGGGCAGGCAAACCCATGGCTTCCGAAATGCACCCGCCGTTGGGAACAACAACCCACCCCCTACCCCTCTCCGAGGAGGTGGAACCCGATGCCCTACAAGCACATGTAGCTAGCCCCGTCCCTTTAGGGCAGGGGAATGGGAAATACGATATACGTACCCGAATCACCAATGCGTTAAGTGCTGGAGCGGTGGGGGCGTTCGTGATGGCGTTGTGGTATGGGGTAAATACCGAATTTATCGCGGGATTTTTCTATACCGCCTACGGGCGGGAGGAAGGACGGTTTCTGGCTTTTGATAAATATTTTTATGAAGTGGTCACGGAACAGATTGGACCATTTTATGCCATTGTTTTGGCGTTGGTGATTCTGATTTGGCTTGTGCGCTATGGCTTCTCTCTTCGTAACGGGGAACGGGCAAACGTACAAACGGCAACCCACCCCCTGCCCCCCTCCCAAGCGGGGGAACCCAATGCCCCGCAAGCACATGTCTATAGCCCCATCCCTTTAGGGCGGGGAACAAAAGGGCGACCACAAGGGTCGCCCCAGGATACGATTTGGGTTCTACTCTTGTGGGCTATCGTCCCTTATATCATCTTCTCGGCGGGGGTTAGCCTTGCCCATTCCCGCTTTTTGATGCCTTTTCTGCCACCATTGGCAGTGGCTATCGCGGCGGGGCTATGGCAGGTGAAACATGCCTTATTGCGTATTGCGTGTTGCGTATTGGTCGTTGGAATCGCCATAGGGCAGTTTGCGATTTTGTCCTTTGATTCGCTGGCGGAGTGGCGGGATCGGTTTATGGTGGACACACCGAAAGGCGCGGTAAATTTGCTGGCACAGGGCTTTTTCATCCAGTACCCCGCCAACGGGGATACCGATCCAGGGTATGCCATCGCACCGGAAATTTTGGAGCGGGCGGAGCAAGCACGATTGGCGCAGGGGCGGGAATACATCAATGTAGGGGTGTTGGTGAACTCCCACCAATTACACGAAAAGCATTTCCTTTATCAGATTTACATTCGCTACCCCAATGTGCTGTTGCGGGAACTGGCGCGTAACTGGAGCGAACACCCTGCTTACGCCCAGATTTTTGAAATGGACTATGTACTGGTGAGCGACACACACAGCTATCGTACCAGCACCGAAAGCCAGGCAGTGATTAACCGTTTGCTCTATGAGGAAAGCGACCTGTTCAATCAGGCATTTCGTCCGATACAGGCATGGGAATTTTTAAGTGGTGAGCAGGTGACGCTGTACGAACGTCGCTTTGCGCCAACTACGCCCGGCACCGTGGTCGAAGATTATCAGGCATTGGTACAAGCGATTGGCGGTGAGTTGGGGGTTGGGGATGGTGTGGTTTTAGTCGCACCCGACCAGGCATATATGGTGGGGCTGACCTTCCCCGATGGCACAGGGGCGAAGTATTTACCTTTGGATACTGCCGATTCATTGGCAAATGCAACCGAAGGATTGGAGCGGCTGGTTTTGGTGTCTTATAACGCCGGACAAACCGACCCCACCGGTGCAATCGAAGGGTGGCTTCGTACCAACGCGATTGCAGGGGGCGACCAATGGTTTAACGGGGTACGGCTAACCCCGTTTGTCCGTGCAGTTTTGCCCGATATACCTACCTCAATAGTGAATGCCGAATGGGAAACCGGAACGGTGTTGGAAGGGGTTGCCACGCAAACAAGCGATAGTGCCGTCACCGCCCGCGTATTTTGGAACGCACCCGACACGACATCTCAAAAAGTATCACTCCAACTACTAGCACCTGATGGGGCATTACTTGCCCAACAGGATGCTGATTTAATCAACGGGGCGCAATCCTTCGCCCTGCTGATTCCCCGCGCCTTCCAGGGGAGCGACTATCGGTTGATTGTTGCCCTTTATGAGCCGACCTCTTTAGAAAGATATATCGTGGCAGGGGGTGGGGATGCAGTAGCACTACCTTTAGTCATGCCATGATAATTAAAGGCTTTCTGCTCCAGTTCCATCAATAATCTCGGCTTCCGCTTCGGCTTTTTGGAATGCTTCTACAATTTGCGCCGCGTTCGCCTCACTAATTCCTTCAATCAAAACAACCGGCAGGGCATCCATGATTTTCATTGCCGCGCCAAAATCGCCCCCGATTACCTCGTTGACGACGCGGGTGGCTTTTAATTTACGCCGCCCGACCCGGATAAGTCGGACAGCATACTCCCCTTCTTCCAATTGTTCGTAAAGCGGGACACGGTTGGCGCGGGGCAATTCTTCGGTGAATGCCCATAGGATAATGAGCACCACCAGCCCGATAATCATTGCCCCGCCGAAAACAAGAATTGCGATGGTCATAATTGAATGTTATTTACGAATCATCAATACACCGACCACCAGTGCGGCAACCAATGCCACGACCACCACCAAAATAATCAACGTCATGCTCATCATGGTTTCGCCGCCTCCGTCTGCGGAACTTTACGGGCAAGGGACAGGTTGCTGTTGACCAAAACCACCCCGCCCAAAATCAGAGCCATGCCCATAATCATTTCGCGGGTAATCGTTTCATTCAGCACCCAATACCCCAACAGTATAGCCACAATCGGCAGTAAGTAGGTAACGATAACCGTGCGGGTGGCTCCCACTTGCGTCAGAAGATGGTAATAGAGGAAATAAGCCATTCCACTGCCAAACAGCCCCAACGCCACAATGCCGCCAATGGCTTGCAGGCTTGGTAAGGTGGTGGGCAAATTACCCGTAAAAATTGTAATCGGGGCAATCACCAGAAAGGCAACAAACAATTGACCGGTAGCGGATTGGGCGGCGGGAACTCCTTTTAAGAATCGTCGCCCGTAGACCGTGCCAATTGCATACCCGATTGCCATCACCAGCAATGCCAATTCTCCCAATACCGTCATGGTATTGCCCTGTTGGGAGAGCAATGTGCCAATGTCTTCCCCGATCACCACGCCCACCCCGGCAAAGCCAAGAACCAATCCCATCACTTTCAACCACGTCAATTTTTCATCACCCCACGTTACGGCAAGCAACAGCGTAAAAAGCGGGGTGGTGGCATTGAGCATCGCCGCAATACCGCTCGGTATATATTGTTCGCCCCACGCCAATGCGGTCCATGGAATCACATTGTTTGCCAATCCGACAAAGACGAGATGTTTCCATAGATGACGCGGCGGCACCCCCGAACCCGTGATTATTAATGCACCCATGAGAAACACCAACCCGAAGGTCAGCCGCCCCGCCACCACTGCCAAAAAGGACATTTCCGCCAACCCCCATTTGATAAAAAGAAAACTACTTCCCCAAATCGCCGCCAGCAGAAGTAAGATCGCCCATTGTTTGCCCGACATGTTATCGCTCCTTTGCCATCCAATAGAAATGGGGTCATTCCGCTTGTTTGCACAATGACCCCACCTTTTATCCCCTGAGTATAAGGAAGTAACACCTGTATGGCGACATCCAATTTAGAGCGGTTTCCCCTACCAAAACCAGACCTATATATCTCCTGATTTCTACGGGGGATTGTAATTTGATGAGTTTTTTGTTAAGCTTCATTTATTGAGTAATTGCTCAACTCGAACTCCATGTCTTAGAGATTTCATCTACAGAGGCAACTCTATCAATAGGAATGTTTCTCTATTGTAGGCGGCACATATTAAAAGTTGTTTATTTTTCCTTAATTACGCTTGACTTTCTTGTATAGGCATTATATATTGGATTAAATTCTTGTGACAACCAAATAAATTGCACTACAAAGCCTGGTCCACCTCTTCTTACCTACTTCACCACTTCATGAGGGAGACTTCACTATGTTCGCCCGCTTTATTCCCACCTTCGCAACGTTCTTCTTTGCTCTGTCTCTACTTCTGTTTGCCCCTCTTGTTGGTTTCCTAAATGAATCTCAGGTTGCTACAGCGGCTCCCTCCTCACAAGAAACGGAAATTTTAGACCCCTACCAAACTCCCCATCCCTTTAAAACATTTACCATCAAATTAGACATTCTTGATAATTCAGAAATAGATAAGGGAATTGTTACTTATATAGCAACAGTCCAAAATGCTACAGACACTCCCATTGCGAATTTACAATTAAACGCAAGATTAGCCTCTGATATAACTTTCATTCCTACAATAAGTGATTTGTTTGTTTACGATAATAATACAAAACAAGCGTTATGGAGCATTGGTACAGTAAACGCTAATACGATCCTCACGACTACATTTACAGTAGAGTCCATCCGCGATAATACACAACTGGTCACCAGCTTAAC
>CBKYSX010000408.1:0-4650 GCA_966690745.1 uncultured Ardenticatenales bacterium | reverse complement strand
AATCCTTATGAAGAGGTAGATGGGGTTTATACAACAGATTTTACGGGAAAGGATCTTATAGAAGTAGAGGGACTTACCGGTTATAGATGGGTGGGATGGGAGCAAAATGATACAACACTATTAGTGTCTCACGAGGATCAGGTATTTCGCGTCGAACAAGATGGTAGCAATCTAACTCCTATTACATCCGAAAATGTTACTTTGTTTTCTGTAAAGCTTTCTCCGCAAGGAAATTATTTACTCTACCACACGAATGAAACACAATATTTACTTGATTTGTCGAGTTCCATTCCCACTTCATTGGGTGGAATTTATTGTAGAGATGTGCCAGAGGGTTATGAGTGTGGTGAAGGGTATAGTTGGATATCAAGTGAAGATTTCGTCTATTCTTATTCTAAGGTATGGGGAGGAGGATATGATAATGGAATGACGTTAGGTTCAACTCGCTTTAACCCACCCCATTATCTCCCGATGACGATAGCGATGGGTCATTACTACACTTTACCCTTCTCTACGTCGCAGATTGCAATCAGTGAGCAAAGATATAACTATCCCGCTCCTACTGAATATTGGTCTTCTATGGTTAACCTTGAAAGTCTACAAAGTTTTAGCATTCCTTATCCGCAAAATGGGGAAGCCTACGTGCTGGAATGGCGTTACATACCATAAGCCAATAATCTAAAGTCAAGAACAAAATGCCGTGCTTGCAATAGATCGTAAGCACGGCATTTCTGGTTGTTTACTCAATACCCACTACTCAATACGCTCTACTTCCCCAACGCCTTCCCCGTGAACCCGATGTGCAATTCTTTTAACTGTTTGTCCTCAACATCGCTGGGGGCGGCAGTCATCAGGTCGGTGCCGCCCGCTGTTTTGGGGAAGGCAATCACCTCGCGGATATTGGGTTCCCCCGCAAACATCATTACAGTACGGTCTAACCCCCACGCAATTCCGCCGTGGGGCGGTGCGCCAAATTCAAAGGCTTCCAACATGTGACCAAAACGCAGTTTTTGTTGCTCGTCGTCAATGTTCAACATCTCGAACATCCGCTGTTGCACATCGCGGCGGTGAATCCGAATCGAACCCCCCGCCAATTCCCAGCCGTTGGCTACGAGGTCATAGGCTTTGGCATAGACTGTCGCCGGGTCGGTGAACATTTTTTCAAGGTCTTCATCACGCGGACTGGTGAAGGGGTGGTGCATCGCATCCCAACGCCCCTCTTCCTCGTTCCATTCCACCAACGGGAAACCAATCACCCACGCATAGGCAAAAATATTGGTGTTGCGCAATTTCAAGCGGTCTGCCAGTTCAAGGCGTAATCGTCCTAAAACCGTAACCACCACATTCCACGTATCCGCGCCAAACAAGAGTAAATCGCCGTTTTCCGCTTCGGTGGCGGCAACAATGGCGGCGGCTTCTTCGGCTTTCAGGAATTTGGCAATGCCCCCTTCCAATTCGGCGGTGGCGGCTTCTTTCACCTTCACCCACGCCATCCCCTTCGCGCCCAATTCTTTCGCCATTGTTTCCAACTCTTCGATTTGTTTGCGGGAATAGGTTCCTAACCCTGGCGCACGAATCACCCGCACCGTGCCATCCTTTTCCGCCAATGCGCCCGAAAAGACCTTAAAGTCCGACCCTTTAATAATCTCGCTGACATCCACAATCGGCAGACCAAAACGCAGGTCGGGCTTGTCTGAACCATAGCGGTTCATTGCTTCGTCGTAGCTCAGGCGGGGGAAGGGGATTTGCAGGAACTGCTTGTCGGGCATTACTTCCCGCACCAGGTCAATCACCAACGCCTCGTTTAATGCCAGCACATCTTCCATATCCACAAAGGACATTTCAAGGTCAAGCTGGGTAAATTCGGGTTGGCGGTCGCCGCGCAGGTCTTCATCGCGGAAACAACGGGCAATTTGATAGTAGCGGTCCATACCACTCACCATCAGCAATTGTTTCAACTGTTGCGGGCTTTGCGGTAAAGCGTAGAACTTGCCGGGGTGGAGGCGACTGGGAACCAGAAAGTCCCGCGCCCCTTCGGGGGAAGATTTGAGCAAAATCGGGGTTTCAACTTCCACGAAATCTTGTTGATCCAACCAGCGGCGAATGAAATTAATTACCTTGTGGCGCAACATCAGGTTGCGTTGCAAACGGGGGCGGCGCAAATCCAAATAGCGGTATTTCAATCGTAACTCTTCACTGGTTCCCGTTGCTTCGTCGCTCACCATCAGAGGCGGTACTTTGGCGGGATTCAGCACTTTCGCACTATCTACATAAACCTCAACATCCCCCGTGGCGAGATTGGGGTTTCGCATATCGGTGGGGCGCAATTCCACCGTTCCCGTCAGTTGCACCACATATTCACGCCCGAACGTATCCCCTACGTTATAGGCATCGGCGGAGCGTTCGGGGTTAAAGACCGTTTGCACAATCCCGTAGCGGTCGCGGAGGTCTACGAAGATTAATCCGCCATGGTCGCGGCGGCGATGTACCCAGCCGCTAAGGGTCACTTGCTGTCCTGCATGTTCGGCGCGAAGCTCGCCCGCTTTGTGTGTTCTCAACATGGTTACAATACTCACAGGGCGTTCGGTTTGGAAGACGCACTGTTGCTTAAACATAATAAGTGGTGGGCAATCACTATTGCCCACCACTTCGGTGACAATCCTTGTCATCAGGGGAACGGCATTTTAACACAAGGCGGCGCGGAACGCCAAGAGGAGATTTGTCTGTTACACGCTAATATTTTCGTAATGGTTGTATATTGTTCGGTTTCCTAGGAACGTGTTTGAAAAGAGACATATGTGGCGATAAGGCAAGAGGGCGGAGTATGATACGAATCAAGGTGATGGGAATGAAGGTTTCAGAGGCGGCGGGAAGCCGAAAGCCAGGCAAAAGTGCGTTCGACCCCCCACCATTTTGGAAGCGGAATAAAGCCTGGTTGGGGGGCAGAAAACATCACGACTTCGAGCAAAAAGTAACAGTGGGCTTTACCCCAAGCGAGCAATTGACCACGATAGGCTGCATCCACCCCAATTAGTGGAAGTCTTTGCCAAGCGTGCCTCCTCGCGATATTAGACATTGGCACTTGTTGCTACGACTCTTCCGCTTTTGGTGTTTGGGATTAGTTCTTTGATATGATTTCACTGCACGTCAGTCAGATCCGTCGGGTATTTTTGACTTTGCATACCTTATTTTACCCCACTTACTCTGGCGCGTTCCCTTTTCAGATGCGCTCTTAAAGTTTCGCTCAATTAGGTGAGTCGTGCTAGTATACCCCTCTTGACTCCTGCCGGCTTTTGGTAGGAGAATAAAGAACGAGGGGTTTGTTACCCCCACAATAAATAATGGTGTGGTGCAACCTGCATTTATGTTTTCACGTAATGGTGTGCCGATGCGTTGCCATCACCCAACCAACATTCGTCTCAGGCAACTATCCCCCCGATTCCGGTTGTAATTGGGACCCACTATTCTCGGAGGAGAGAATTGATTATGTCGAACAAACGCTGGTTTATGCCGTTTTTGTTGTTGCTGGTATTAGTGCTTGCCGCCTGTGGCGGAGCCGCCGCCGAGCCAACCCCCGCACCCGCCCCGACTACAGCCACGACCGGACAAGGGGGGGACGATGGTGGCGATGATGTCGCCGAAGAACCCGAAGCAACGGAAGAACCCGCCGACGTAGAGCCGACGGAAGAACCTGCTGAAGAACCCACAGAAGAACCTGCGGAGGAGCCTACCGAAGAACCCGCCGAAGAACCGACCGCAGAAGCAGGAGATGATGACTCGGCAAATTTGCCCGGTGGTTCGACCTCGATTGATGATGCAGAAGACATCAACAGCTATCGTTTTAGTGCGGAAATCACTGCCTCTGGGGAAGCCTTTGAAGCCGACGAAGACATGGCGATGTTCGGCGATGGCATCACGATTGAAGGTGCCTTCATCAAAGAACCCCCGGCAAGCGATGTAATGTTGGAAATTCCCGGTTTTGGTGAATTGGGCTTCCGTGAAGTGGATGGCAATGCCTACGCCAATTTCGGTGGTTCCTGGATTGAATCTACCCCGGAAGAAGCCTTGAATGTGGATGACCTTGCCCCTATCACTGCCGACGATTTGGGTGATGATCTGGACCGCATGGAAAACCTGGGTGAAGAAGAAGTTAACGGACGCGATACCACGCATTACCGCGCCGACAAAGAATTGCTCCAGGAAATCGCCGAAGAAAACGACGAAGGCGATGCCAGCTTTAACTTCAATGATGCCGATGAAGCCAATCTTGATGTCTGGTTGGATGACCAATATGGCTTTGTCGTCAAAATGGAACTGGTTGCCGAAGGTGCGGGTCTGAACGAAGATGTTCCCGATGCCAGTGGGCGTGTCGAATTCCTGATTGATTACTATGACTTCAATGCCGACGATATCGAGATTGAAGTTCCCGAATTGACCGACCTGGGCGATACGGGCGACAGCGGCGACGATTCCGGTGATACGGGCGACACTGGCGATGACTCTGGTGACACGGGCGATACCTCGATGGAAGCCACGGACATTCCCGGTCTGCTGGGTTTCGATATGGAACTGCCCGAGGGTTCCGAAGCGGAAGTCAGCTTCGGTACGGCAACCCTGACCATTCCTGCACCGATGGAAGAAGCCCAGGCG
>CBKYSX010000407.1:0-4655 GCA_966690745.1 uncultured Ardenticatenales bacterium | reverse complement strand
GTCTTTGCCCTGCTCATGTTGATGTATTTCTATGCCCAATTGGGCTGGTTCCCGCCGGGGCGTTACGACCAATGGGTCAGCGAAATCATTAATAACCCTGCCCAATGGCGTAATTTCACCAATCTTGTCACGATTGATGCTCTGTTGAACGCCCGATTAGATGTTTTTTGGAATGCACTACGCCACCTTGTCGCGCCGATTCTGACCCTGACCTACATTCAATGTGCGCTGTTAATTCGGATTACCCGCACCGCCATGTTAGAAGCATTGCGCGAAGATTACATCACCACTGCCCGTTCCAAAGGGCTGGCAAAACAAACCATTACCCAACGCCATGCACTGCCCAACGCCCTGATTCCTGTAGCAACGATTGTCGGGGGAACGATTGTGGGTCTGCTAAATGGCGCGGTCATCACCGAGACCATCTTTGATTTTCCCGGCATCGGGCAAGCCGCCGCTACTGCCGCCGTATCGCTGGATGTCATTACCGTTTCCGCCATGGTCATGTTCTTCGGCTTCATTCTGGTGGTTGGCAATCTGCTTGTGGATATTGCTTACGTCTTTATTGACCCCCGCGTCCGTTTGGACTAATCCCCCAAAAGGGGTAGCAACGGGTATTAAGCACCCGTTGCTACCCCTCCGCAACACATCAAGCGAAAAAAGAAGTCAAACCTCAACGACGTAACTCTTACAGGTGTAACGATGGAAACAAGTGCCGATACCCTTCCAACCCTCATTCCCACCGGAAAAGTAAATCGCCTGAAGCAGATGATGGGCGATGAGAATTACAAGAAGCTCAAAAAACTGATTACCAATCCATTGGCAGTGACCGGGTTTATACTATTGACGCTCTTTGCGCTCATCGCTCTCGCCGCGCCGGAACTTGCGCCCCCGCAAGACCCGCAAAATCCATATACCATTCCGCGTGATGGCTTCCGCGCCGACCCGCGCCCGCCAATGAGCGAATGGAATGTACGCCCGCCCGAATATGTCCCTGCCTGGTATACCGCCGTCACGGGACAAACCGAATGGGTACATTTAATGGGAACCGTTTCGGGGCAGTATGATATCTGGTACGGGGTGGTCTGGGGCGTTCGCACCGCATTTCTGGTCGGAATCATTGTCACCCTGGCCGGGTTGGTCATGGGTGTGGTGATCGGAGCGGTGGCGGCGTTTTACGGGGGGTGGGTAGATATGTTACTGATGCGGATTACGGATGTCTTTCTGGCATTTCCCTTTTTGGTCGCCGCCATGACCCTTTCCGCCGTCTTTGCCAGCCGTGGGCGCACCATCTGGACCCCCTTAATCGCCATTATCATCTTCGGCTGGATGGGCTATGCCCAACTCATCCGGGGGGATATTCTGGCGGTACGCGAACGGGAATTTGTCACAGCGTCACGGGTTATCGGGGTGAATGACTTTTTCATTCTGATGCGCCACATCCTCCCTAACGCTATATTCCCGACCATTGTTGTGGCTTCTCTACAAGTAGGTGGTGTGGTGATTACCTTTGCCGCCTTGAGTTTCCTTGGGGTGGGCGTTGAACCGGGCTACGCCGATTGGGGACAATTAATCTCCTTTGCACGCAACTGGGTAACGCAATTGCACCTTTACTGGTACGTGGTGATGTTCCCCGGCATGGCGATCGTGTTGTTCGTCATGGGCTGGAACTTGATAGGAGATTCGATTCGGGATGTCTTTGATCCGCGGTTAGGCGGGACACGCTAACGCTCGTAATTCCTATGCGGAAAAAGAGCAGGATGATGAACATCCTGCTCTTTTTCATATTTTCTATTCCTGACCACAATCCTTTCCCTCAGATCGGGTTTTAGGGGCAAACCTAACATGCCTTATAATGAGCGACCTTCATCCTATGGAAACTTCCTATGGTAGCCTATATCATCCGTCGCCTTCTGCTCCTGCCGGTGTCGCTTTTCGGTGTCACGTTCCTCGTCTTTGTTGTTCTTCAATTTCTGACACCCATCGAACGGGTGTCACTCTATGTCAAAGAAATCCCTAAGAACGAGTACGTCATTCCATCGCTTATCAAACGATACGGACTGGATCGCCCCTTTTACGAACAATATTGGGCATGGCTGGTAGGACGCACCGACCCGCAAACAGGCGAATGGTCAGGAGGCATTTTACGGGGCGAATTGGGGTACTCCCGCGCCAATTCACAACCGGTTCGTGAGCTGATTGCGGAACGGTTTCCGGCAACGCTGGAAATGGCGTTATGGAGTGTGGTGCCGATTGTATTTGGGGGGGTGTGGATGGGGGTGCTTGCCGCCCTGAACCATCAACGATGGCTGGATCAGGTGATACGGATCGTTAGTATTTTGGGGTGGGCATGTCCCTCATTCTTGGTAGGAATGATATTGTTGATGTATTTCTATGCGGATTTGGGGTGGTTTCCGCCGGGGCGATATGATAGTTGGGTCAATGAGGTTTTTTACACGCCCGGTCAATGGCGTGATTTTACCCATCTACTAACGGTAGATGCTTTGCTGAACGGACGGATTGACATCTTTTGGAACGCCCTGCGGCATCTTTTTTCCCCTGTTCTTACGCTGACTTTCGTACAATGTGCTTTGTTGATCCAGATTACACGTAGCGCGATGTTGGAAGCAATGGGCAAGGATTACATTACGACTGCCCAAGCCAAAGGGTTATCTGCAAACACCATTACCCGTCATCATATCGTGCCCAATGCCCTGATTCCGGTAGCTACTATTATAGGAAGTACGATTGTCGGGTTGTTGAATGGAACCATTATTACCGAAACGATTTTTTCTTATCCGGGAGTAGGGCAAGCCGCCGCCTCTGCCGCAATTGGATTGGATGTTGTTACCACCTGTGCCTTCGCGATCTTCTTTGGCACCATTCTGGTCGTTGCCAATCTCCTCATAGACATCTCGTATGTTCTGATTGACCCACGGGTACGATTGGATTAGTGTACATAAAAAAAGCGGGCTTTCGCCCGCTTTTCTATTCACTCGCCTTTTGTACCAACGCCTCAAACAAGCGCAATTGGCTGGCAAGCTCTGTAGATTTTTCGGGGTGCCATTGCACCCCCAACAAAAAAGGATGGTCGGGGTGTTCTACCCCTTCAACAATGCCATCTTCTGCCCGCGCCACCATACGGAGCGAAGGTGCCACCTGACGGATTGCTTGATGGTGGTAAGAAGGCAGATGGAGGGTAGTCGCCGCCATAATATCGGCTAACCGCGAATCGGCTTGCACTTCAACCTCATGGAATTGGGTTTCCCGTTTTTCGCCCTCATATTTGCTTTGATGGGCAACCGTATCATGGGGTTCATCGGGAATATGTTCAATCAACGTCCCGCCCAATGCCACATTCAGCACCTGTACCCCGCGACAGATACACAGCGTTGGCACGTCCCGTTCCACCACCATGCGGGAAAGAGCGATTTCCATCTCGTCCCGTTCAAGACTGATATTATGAATTTTGGGGTGATTCGCTCCGCCATAATAGTGGGGCGCAACATCATCCCCCCCCGCCAGAATCAACCCGTCCAACCGCTCTAACAGAGCCGCAAGGTTCTTTTCCCCCGGCGGAAGCAAAACGGGAATCCCCCCTGCCAATCGCACCGCTTCGACATAGGTGGCAGGAAGCTCAAAGCGTTCCCGTTCGGATTTTTCGTAGGTGGTAATGCCAATCAAAGGAGCCATAAGTTGTACCAATAGCGAACGCGCCGCAGATAATTGCGGCACGTTGAAATGTGGATGTTATGGGTAAGATTGTAATTAATTCCGCGTACTCCGCGAGTTGACGGGCGTTTCGCGGAAAAGCGGGTCATCATCAAAAAGGGAGTCCTCCGGCAACGGGCGGTTGGATTTGGGAAGAGAGGAGAGCGGACGGTACGCTTTGGGTGTGCTTTTGCGCGGACGTGCCAGTAGAAAAATCCCTGCCAGTACGATCAACGCCCCAATCACCATGCCGGTGATGCCCCCAGCCCATCCGTTGAGGTTCAGAAACAGTTCAAAGAAGACAGCCCCCAACAGACTTAACCCCAAGCCGACTTTACCTAAAAATTCTCCGACTTTGGCGGTACCTTCTTTACGGGCAATATCACCATAGACCGCCAAACCCAACCCAATCGAGCCGGGAATCACCAACGCCGACAAATAGGTTAGGCTTGCCCACAATCCCGTTATCGCGGTAAAGAGCAGCACCAAGCCGCTCACAGTGATAAAAGTCGCGGGAACGGTAAGCCACGCCCAGCCTCTGCCTCCTTGTTTCACGGCGGCAAATAATCCCAAACCGGGCAGAATCACAAAGAAGGGCCAGAGATAACTGGTCAAAATCCCGTTAAAAAACAACCCCATAATTGCCAACAACCCGATGCCCAATACCAGCCAGCCCACCGGACCGCCTCGTCCCCGTCTTCGCCGCGATATCGCGTTCATAAGATACTCCCGTAAAGTCATCTAGGGGTTGAGTCGTGAATACCCAACCCCGTGTCCATCATTGTCTCTGCCATCAATACGCCATATCGTCCGAATTGGTTGCACAAAAAGATCTGTTTTGGTGCTATTCTCATAAAGTATGGATATGCTATAGTAGAACAACTATTGTCCTGGCAACTGCTCCCCCGCCCTAAAGGGACGGGGCTAATAAGCTGTTTTCGTCG
>CBKYSX010000406.1:0-4655 GCA_966690745.1 uncultured Ardenticatenales bacterium | reverse complement strand
GGTTAAAGATGACATTTCCGGTTCTACTATACTGACAATAGACCCAATTGCGTAGTCATTTCGTCTGTTGACTTCCTCTGGGGGAAGACCTATACTATTGACTAAGAAACCTTAAGGGTTTTGAGTTACGGTGCTTACCATACTTCCATTCATGCAAAGGAGGGTGTTGTATGCACAATCGAAAAACAGTTTTCGCAAAGTCGCCCCATTAAGGAACGCCCGTGCATTTGTGCATGGGCGTTTTTGATTTCAGGCATTTGGGGATTGCCCCTACTTGAAAAAGGGCAATCTCACAACCCCAGAGGAGGGTCGGATGATTGATTCCGGGATGATCAACAAAATCCAAAAGGCAAAAGAATATGCCGCTGAACCCCATCGGATCCAATTCCAAAGCTTCAGTGTCCAGTTTGATGGTATGAACGAAGGGCATCGTGTCACCTACGACGATGGCGGGAATTGGCATTGTGATTGCAACTATTTCAACGGGCATGGGGTGTGCAGTCATACGATGGCGATGGAGCGGTTGTTGGGTGTGATGATTCCGAACGGGAATTAAGCCTTTTGGTGTCAGTTGACACCTACTCATATCACCAATCCAATACTACAATAAAAGCGGGTTGCCATGTGGCAACCCGCTTTTACATTTATAGGAGCGACGCTGTTGGAGCTGAAACAGTGGTGATTTGAGAGTGAATTGAACTCTCAAATCACCACCAATGGCGTTGAGGAAATGGAATGCGCTTTTTGCTCTGGTTGTGCTTTATCCTCGCCCTTATGGGGTGTGGACGGATTCAAAACGAACGCTTTACCGGAGGCGGGAATGCTCTACCCGCCGGGGTTGAACTGGACATAATATTGTCAAACCCCGATGCCTTATCGGTTACTACCCATACCGAAGCGATAATTACCCTATTGCAGGATGGTGTGCCTGTCAGCGGCGCAACATTGGAAATAGAAGGCAATATGACCCATGCCGGAATGGAACCTGTGT
Source organism: uncultured Ardenticatenales bacterium (assembly GCA_966690745.1). Lineage (GTDB taxonomy): Bacteria > Chloroflexota > Anaerolineae > Ardenticatenales > Ardenticatenaceae > CBKYSX01. Next base: position 3,664 of record CBKYSX010000406.1, on the reverse strand, counting down.
TTGCGACCGCCACCGAGGTTGCCCCCGGCGACTATCGCGCCCCGCTCGAATGGACAATGGGCGGCGACTGGTTCTTAACGGTACATGGTATATTGCCCGATGGGACCGAGTTTGAACAGCAGATAGACGGGTTAACGGTTGAAAGTTGAATAGCCCTCAACAGTTACGCTATCGGTGGTTTCAAACCATTCAGGGCTACGTCCCACCCACCAATCCTTGCGGGAGCGGGGGTCCATGAAGATACCCGTGTCCCGAATAGCGACCCGCAATTCTCCACCCGTTGCCCGCCCTACGGGTTGGAAGGCATAGAGCGCGGGCAAATCGCGCCGCCCGGCATTGTCCGCATTGCGATACGTTGCAAGGAGCGTGGGTTCCACACAAATCCCTTCAATGTGAATCGTATATCCACTGATGACATCATCATTACGGGTATATTTGAGCGTAACGCGGCTTTCGTCGGCATAAATCACCAATGCCTTATAACCAGCCCCATCAATTTCTCCGCCACGCCGATTCGGGACCCGAATCACCTCGCCCGTATTCGTGGCAACCCCTATCAGGGCAACAGGCCACACTTCTTGCGGGTGGCTGGGGTGGGGGAGCAACGCCCCGCGACAATCACAGCCCCAATCCCACGCAAAGACACGGTAGTTCTGGCGAAAAGTGGGCGTGCGCTGGTCGCTGAACAATCCGGGCAATTGGGGGGCGGCATCATCGGTGGGTCCGCCATAATCTACCAACCCTAAATGTTCTCCGGTGGGTTGATAACCGCGCAGGGAAAGATTCAGGTCCGCGTGTTCCGTATCAGGGCGCGGGTCGGGGCTATCGTAGGTTGGAATGGTAGGGTATGACGTTCCTTCTATTTCACAATTGAGTGGTGGTGGTGTGGTGGGAGGTGCGACCCGAATCCCTGATAGATATAAACGGTGGGTTCCGCCGGTGGTATCGGCGGAGGTGGTTGCTGATATAAGGGGGGAGATACCAGCGAGTGCGAATAGGAGAATGAACAACAATCTTCGTCGCATGGCTCGCCTTCTGGAATTGAATAATTGCAAGACGTTAATAACACCTTGCAATGTTAGTCAAAGTTCCCTGTTAGAACCATGATACCAATTGGCTATTCGCTTCTGTCGCTTAGGGTGAGGAACGGGTACAAATAGAAAAAGCATTCCAGAAGGAATGCTTTTTCCAATTTGATGCTGGCGATTAACGCTTCTATAACTTTAGGGATTTCCAGAGCCTATACCGGGCGACCACAAGGGTACGCCCCTACAGGTAGGTTTTAGAGGGTCTACCTAATCTCAATTCTGGCTGGATTGTATCGCGGTAATTGCAATGGTATAGACGATATCGTCTACCAATGCACCCCGGCTCAGGTCATTGACAGGGCGTTTTAGCCCCTGCAACATCGGTCCAATCGAAATGTAATCTCCGCTTCGTTGCACCGCTTTATAGGTAGTATTCCCCGTGTTCAAATCGGGGAAGATGAAAACATTGGCTTGCCCCGCTACAGGACTGTTCGGGGCTTTTTTCGCCGCCACATCCGGCACACTTGCCGCATCAAATTGCAACGGACCATCCACCACCATATCAGGCGCAAGGGATTTGGCAAGGGCAGTGGCTTCCCGCACCTTGTCTACTTCCTCACCAACCCCTGATGTCCCGGTTGAATAGCTAATCATGGCAACTTTGGGGTTCATGCCAAAAGCGATGGCGGATTGCCAACTTTGCACCGCAATTTGCGCCAGTTGAGGAGCGGTTGGTTCCGGCACCACCGCACAATCGCCAAAGACCCAGACGCGATCATCCAGCAACATAAAGAAAATACTGGAGACCAATTCAACCCCCGGTACAGTCTTGATAATCTGGAAGGCGGGCAGAATGGTGTGTTGGGTAGTATGGACGGCTCCTGATACTAAGCCGTCTACCATACCGCGATAGACCATCATCGTACCGAAAAAGACGGTATCCTGCATCAGGTCAGCGGCGGTGGTACGGTTCATCCCTTTGTGTTTGCGGAGTTCCACATATTCATCCACAAAGGAATCAAACAGGGGGGAATCGGTGGGGTCTATGATGGTGGCTTTGCTGATGTCTGCTCGCACATTCTTCGCCTCACGGATAATCTCTTCCCGATTGCCCAACAGCACCAATTTGGTAATGCCACGTTCCAAAATAATCGAAGCCGCTTGCAGGGTGCGGGGTTCGTTTCCTTCGGGCAAAACAACCGTTTTCTGTGCCGCTTTTGCCTTGTCCATCAGCGTAAAACGGAACATCGCGGGGGAAATGAGGTCAGGTTTAGGAATGTTCAAGTAGGACAGCAGTTGGTCGCCTTGCAAGTTATCCGCGATCAATTGCACCGACCAGCGAATTTTTTCCCAGTCGTCATCTTCAATGTATACGCGCTTGTCTTTAATCAACGATGTGGTGGTAAAGGTGTCATGGTCCACCAACAGAATCGGCAAAGAATCGCCCCCCTGTTGGTCTAACAATTCCATAATCGCTTCGGAAGGGGCGTATCCGGCAGTGAGGATAATCCCGGCGATATTGTGGGTATCTAATGCACGTTCATATAAGAACGAGAGCATGATAATATCGTCCCGGTCGCCGGGGGTAATCACCAGATCCCCATCCTTAAAATGCTTAATCGCATTCCCTGCCTGCATTGCCATCACCATGGGGCGCATGGCGCGGCGCATCAAGCTTTCTTCGGTACCGCGTAAGACCTTCGCCTGTAAGGGTTCCACCAGATCGCGGATACGGGGTGCAGAAAGTTTTGCGACAAAGGGAACTACTCCCAACAATGCCAGTTTCTCCGCCTCTAACATTTCCCCAATCGGCTCCGGCACGGCAGGGTTGCCCTCATCATCGGTTTTTACCTTGTTCAGGATAATCCCGCTTATCCGCACCCCCTCTTCGCGGTAGGCGTTGATAAAACTGCGTACCCCCGCAACGGCATCCCGTACCCTATCGCTGGCATCCACAATTAAGACCACATCGGCGGTCAGACTGTGTGCCAATTTGGTATTCACTTCAAAGGCAAGGGTTGCCGCCGCATCGTCGTATTGCATCCCTTCCACAATTACAAGGTCTACATCGGCGGCGATGTGTTGCTGGTACAGTTCCACCACCCGTTCGGCAAAATAATCGCCCCGCCCGGTGGCAAAATAACGGCGTGCCTCGTCCATCGCCAGCGATTCTGTCACCACGTAGCCCCGTTTGATGAGTTCATTCATCACCGATTCCGAAACCACTTTGTCCCGGTCGCGGGGTTGGTCGCTGGTATAGACAATCCGTTGCGCCACAGGCTTAAAATAAGCGACCTGCCGCCCCGCATCGGAAAGCAATTTCATAATCCCCAACGCAGTGGTGGTTTTGCCACCCGTTGCGGTCGTGGATAGAAGAAGTAGGTTTTTGCGTTGATTTGTCATCTTTCCGCCTTTTTAGATAAACCACAAAGGTCACAGAGTACACAGAGAACAACCATGTTTTTGCCCTTTGAGAAGGGGTCTGCTGTTTCTTTGTATACTCCGTGGTTACAATTCCGTTCTTTCGTTTTGGAGTATGCGTTGGGTATCGAGCGCGATCATCAGTTCTTCGTTGGTGGGAATTACCAAGAGAGCAATATGGCTGGTATCCGTACTAATCCTAGGGTGGCGGCTTC
>CBKYSX010000405.1:0-4667 GCA_966690745.1 uncultured Ardenticatenales bacterium | reverse complement strand
AATAAGATCGGGCGGCAGAGCATCCAACCAGAGTGCCACGGTGTCCATCCGCCCCGCCCGTAGGCTCTCATCTCCCCATTGCTCCATCAAATCGGCGGCGGCAGGATAATCGGGAACCGCCAGCAGATGATAGATTGCCTCTTCCCCGTTTTGTATCGAGAGAAAGTAAGCGGCGGCGCGTTGATGGTATACAGGGGTTTCATGGTGAGAATAAGTATGTCGCCGCAAAAATTCATGAAAGAGCGGATGATACCGATAAGTAGCTTCCCCTACCATGCTAATAAATAAATCAAGGTCAATAATCTGACGCAATAACGATTGGGAGTCAGCAACATTGCTTACCGCACGACAGGCGGCGGGAGTCATTTGCCGAAGCACAGCGGTTGCGGCGAGGAACATCTGCAATTCTGCTCTCTGGCGGCGAAATACATCATCAGCAAGGTAAGCAAACAATGCGTCCAATGAGGTATCCACTCTACGGCGGGTCATCCATTCTTGCAGGGGGCGTTGTTCCAGCCGTAAGCGTTGCCATATTAAATGAAGGGCAATGCCCCAGCCCTCGGTAAGCTCAATAAGCGTTGCCGTCTCCGCAGAGGTCAATGAAATACCATAGTGGGTGGCAAACAGTGCCGCAATTTCGTCCGCCTGGAATGCCAGCAGGGTACGATCCAGTTCCAGTAATTCCCCTTTGACGCGCCAGCGTGGAAGCCCGACAAAGGGCAAAGGATAGCGGGTAGTAATGACGATATGAAGATTCGCCGGGGCATAGTGAATCAGTCGCTCCAGCACGGCTATGGTATCCGCAGAGGTCGCAACGGTATGGACATCATCCAATAGGAGTAGGAGAGGAGCCGTAACCGCTTCCGCCAGTGCGTTAATGAGGGCATCGGTAACACGGGCGGCATGGTCGGGGGTGGGGTCTTGGGCTTTTAACAACGCGGTCGGGACATCTGACAACCGGGGCAATGCCATACGGCAGGCTTCGGTTATATATGCCAGAAAACGCAATGTGACCGCATCTTCGGGTTCAACGCTATACCACGCCACCAATGGTGCGGTATCCGCAAGCAAGGTCAGGGTGCTGGTTTTGCCATAACCCGCTCCGGCATGAATCAGCGTCAGACGATGTTCCCATGCCTGATGTAATTGCTCCATAAGCATGGGGCGTGGCAGGAGCTTCCGCCCACTTTGAGGCGGGCTAAGTTTGGTGCGAATAAAAGGAAAGGGAAACGGCATAGGCGTACCATCCGACTTCTATGGCGGGATATGAAAGGGAAGTATAGAGCGTGTGAGGGAAGGGGCAAGCGTAGGAAGCGGATAATAAAGTTGTGAAATTAAGGAAGTATGGACGAAAGAAAGAAGGCGGCTTCCTTGGAAGCCGCCTTCTTTGAACAATAGTATATTAGCACCCTATTGCCACGTTCCATCGCCCATCAACCAATATACACGGTCGCTGACAGCGAGGGCGGTATGCTCGCCAAATTCTTGTACCACTGTTTCTTGCCCTGCTTCTTGGTTCAGTGCCCAGCCAATAGTGGCATCGGCTCCACCCAATTGATCACGCCAGACCAGCCCAAAGCCCCGAATCGGCTCCAATAGTCCGGCAGGCGGGGTTAAGCCGGCATTTTCCGTATCTCCTTCTTCAAACAAATCTTCAAAGCGTTGCCATGTATTGTCATTATGAATGACATAGATATAGGCAGGTTCCTCATCGCTACCGGATACCCACACCATGGTTCCGTTTTGGAAATCTTGAATCGCACCATCGCCCACTTCTTCGTCACGAGTGGCGCAAATACTCGTATCATTTGCCGCCTCCCAACTGCTTTCAAAAGCGGGGTAGGCACCGATTTCACAATCCAGCTCTACGGTATCAGTCGTATCTGTCAGAACCGTTGCAGGGGTTTCGGTGGAAAGTACTTCAAGGGTGGGCGTGGCTTCAGCAGTGGCTTCTACCGTTGTGGTATCTGTAACAGGGGTTTCCGAAACAGGAGGGGGTAACTCGGTAGTCGCCGTTGGCGCGGGGGGAATCGGGTCCGTTTCGGGGGTACATGCTGTCAGCCCGCAGAGGGTCAGCAGTAATAATAGGATGTATCGCATTCCATCTCCTTTTACCCTCATATAATAGAAACATCGTGGTAGCAACGGGCGAAACAGAAGGTATACCTTGATATTGCCACCACGATAGAGAATGTTGTTAGAGGGTTCAAGGGTTGTTATGACACATACCCCCGGAAATTCCTAATTTTATAGAGGGGTTTCGGGGAGTTTCGCCGATAAAACAAAAAGCGGCGCGTATTTACCCATACGCGCCACTTTTTTGAGCGGAATTAGCCCGCCGCCAGAACGTGTTCCGTCGCAATTTTCAGAATCACCCGTGTTTCGTCTTGCGGACCACGATAGGGATAAGTACCCTTATAGCGGCGCGAGAGTTCGTTGATATGCTCCCGCGCCCCTTCTTCCTGCATGGCAACGACGGGTCCACGAACGGCAAGATAACGGTAGGGATTGTCGGGGTCAAGAATATCAATCGCAACGTATGGGGTACGTTCGATATTTTTATCTTTTAACCGTCCCTTCGCGGTATTGACCAGAATGTGCTCCCCATCAAAGTCTACCCATACCGGTGTCACCTGTGGTGTTCCGTCGTCCATAATCGTGGCAAGATGCCCGAACGATTTTTTCTGAAACAAATCATGGTGGGATTGCGGTATCTTTTCCATCTATCTTCCTTTCGATACACCGATTATATCATCAACAACCTTATAATGATGACCATCGGCTACCGAAAAAGCAAGTTATACCGCCGGTTTTCCGCGTCGGGATGCCAGAAACAGCCCCCCACCCACCAGCACAAGCAAGGCGATGATACCGCCCACCCACAACACCATATCACTGCTTCGGGATTTGGGCGTGATGACGGCTTCCATCATCCCGCCGTTCCAACGGATGGTATCGTCATCCACCTGTTCGCCATTGGTGCTGATAATATCACCACTGTTGAGGGTCAGGGTGTAGGCAAGCGTGGGGGAAAAATCATAGGTGAAGGCAACCCGTTCGCGTCCGTCTATGATAGACGTATCTACGGTGGCACCCCCTTCTAAAAGTTGCTCAATCGCCTCGTAATCGTTGCCTTCAATAATAATCTCGGCGCGAAACTCATCTTCATTGGTTTCAAGCCGTTGCCATTCGGCGCGGGTAATGTTCGGTTGGCTCCGAATCGCGCTCACCTGTGTATCCAGTTCCTGTGCGATTTCTTCCGCGCTTTGCTCTTCATTGATGAGAATCGAATTGACAATCGTAGCGGAAAATTCGTTCCCTTCCCAAATCGTCAGGTCTACTTGCTGGCTACAGCCTACCAGTAGCAGGAAAAGCGCGACAATACACGTTTGATACAAGCGGTTCATTTTTGCCTCCTTATTGTGGTGCTTACTTCTTTGTAATGCGGGGGGCGTATGTGGCTTGTATGTCTGATATTGTAGTATATAAGTTACGTAAGCATTACAGCCTTACAAAAACCCTCGCCCGGCAACTACTTGAGTGATGGCGGTAAGGAAGCGTTTTCGTAGACAGCGGAGGGAGTTGCACGTATGGCGACAGGGGTAGCATGGCTTGTTTGGGCATTATAAGGTAATGTCACGGTAATGGTCGTTCCCACGCCCACCTTACTCTCCACTTCGATATTTCCCTGATGTTGCCCCACAATCCATTGAACAATCGAAAGCCCCAACCCGGTTCCCCCCGGATGGCGGGTACGTGCGGGGTCTGCCCGATAAAAGCGGGTAAAAATATGGGGTAGGTCACTATTGGGTATCCCGATGCCACTATCCCGTACCGAAAGATAAACCTTTCCGGCTTTTTGTTCCAACCCCAAACGAATGGTTCCCCCCTTTGGTGTATAGGTGAGGGCATTATCCAACAGATTGAGCAAGAGTTGTTTCAGGCGGTCACGGTCCCCCCGAACACAGACAACCTCGAACGGCTCAAGCACCACTTGATGATAGATTGCCAGAGGCTGAACGGTTTGCAGGGTTTCTAAAACAACCTCATCCAGGTCTACAGGGTGATGGCGTAGGGTGGTTCCCGAATCGGCGTGTGCCAGCACCAACAAATCCGCGACCAACCGTGAAAGCCGGTAGACCTCTTGCAAGGTTTCATCAGTTGACTGTTGCCGCTCTTCCGGCGACATCTTGTGGGGATGAGCCAGGAGCTCTAAATTGGCTTGAATCGCAGTAAGGGGTGTCCGCAGTTCGTGGGAGGCATCGGCAACGAACCGTTGTTGGGTTGCCGCCGCCTGTTCCAAATTGGCAAGCATTTCGTTGAACGTCAAAGCGAGTTGCCCCAGCTCGTCGCGGCGGGTTCCAACAGGAACCCGTTGGCTTAAAGTACGGGAACGGGCGATAGTGCGGGCAGTATCGGTGAGAATTGCCACCGGGGAGAGGGCACGTTCCGCTACAATAGAGCCAATCAACAGGGTAATAACCAAACCACTTAAAGCGAAAACGGGGATCACTTCCCGTAAAGTGGCAACGGAGGCATCTACTTCACGCAGAGAGGAATCGGCAACGAAATATTGTCGCCCGTTGTCCACAGGCATCACAAAAAATCGCCAGCGGTGTCCCTCATCATCCGTCATTAAGGCCAAGCGTCCATGATGGGTATCTATT
>CBKYSX010000404.1:0-4680 GCA_966690745.1 uncultured Ardenticatenales bacterium | reverse complement strand
TCCCCGTTGTGGATGTTGTTGCCCGTAAGCCGCACTTTCAACCGCTCCATCCCGTTCTCCGTCAGCAGGGCATGGGACAGTACCTGTTGGGTTCCATCCGTGCGGCTCCACTCTGCCCGCCACGCCTCCACCTCTGCCCCCGCCAGCCGATACCGTTCCCACGCCTCGTTTGCCCATACCGAGCCATCGCCATAGACATACGTATAGCGACCCTGTACGGTCAATTCTTCGTTTGGAGTCGGACGATACAGATATTTCATAACGGCAGTGGTAGGGGCGTGTCATCGGAATGCAGAGCCATCCAACCACCGTTAAAGACCCACCCTTATCCCAAAATTTGTATAGGTTTGCGGCAACTCCTTATCCCTTACTCTTCCCTGTATCCCGCCGTTCCAAACTATCCTCTGTCGAAAAGCCTTCAGGATACCGGGCGCGGAGTTTTTCGATGTTGGCGGCGGCAATCTCGCCCAAATCTAATTCATACAGCGTGGCAAGCAGGGCGGCGTACCACAAGACATCCCCCACCTCTTTGGCAATTTTGGCGGCATCGGCGGGGTGTCCGTGTCCAATTTCTTTTTTAATCACCTCTGCCACTTCCCCCGCTTCCCCCGTTAAGCCCAACGCGGCAATCAGGCGGCGTTTTGCCATATCGGGATCGGGCGAGGCGGTGCGGGCGGCAAGTCGTTGATAGGTCGAAAAATCCATTTGATTACCCTACACTCACATAAATCCGCTTGTTAATCGCCCCTTTGGATTTGTAATCGCTGATTTTCAACGGTCCCACTTCATACGTATTGGCGACGTGAGTGCCGCCATCGGCTTGTAAATCCAGCCCGACAATTTCCACCGTCCGCACCTCGCTAATGCCCGGCGGCAACAGGTTAATTTTGGTACGAATCAAATCAGGAATCTGAAACGCTTCGTCGCGGGGCAAAATCTTGACTTCAATCGGGTGGTTTGCTTCCACTTCGGCATTGATTTTCGCCTCAATCTCTTCGACCAATGCTTTGTCCAGCCGATCAAACTCGAAATCCAACCGCCCCAACAACGGGTCCATGTTGCCGCCCGTCACCTGCGCTTGATAATCACGCCAGATGACCCCGCATAAAATATGAAGCGCGGTGTGGGTTCGCATCAGCGCATAGCGGCGATCCCAATCAATTTCCCCTGTTACGATAGAACCCACATCAGGTAGAAGGTCGCCCGCCACTTGGTGGACGATTTGCCCGTCTACCTTCTTCAGTCCCATCACAACATAGATACCGCCTTTGTCGTCCGTCAATCCGCCCATATCGGACGGTTGCCCACCCCCGCCGGGATAAAACGCCGTGCGGTCCAGTACCACCCCGCCCGGTGCATGGGCAACAACAGTGGCTTCCATCGTTTTAAGGTAGCTATCGGTGGTATAGAGTAATTCGGTCATGGTTTAATCTCGGAAACCGGGACGCAGAAAGCGGAAACGATTGTTGTTCTATATTCTCTTGTTTCATTTCTCGTTTCCCGTTTCTCGCCGTTGTCGTTTCTGCGTCCCGTGCCCTGCGTTCTGACGTAAATGAAAAAAAACGCCCATCCCTATGGCAAGGGACGAGCGTTGTAAACTCGCGGTACCACCCTTGTTGCCGCCGCATCATTATGCGGACGACCACTCTGGTACGCCACTACCTCCTGTTTTATAAAGGAGAGAATAGCTGTGTTGGTAACGGGGAACAACCCCGACCCTACTTACTAGGGAGCATCAAGACTCGCCGTTCAGGGGGTCGCTCAGGAAGGATTTTCAGAGGCATCCGGCGCGACGCTTTCACCAACTCGTCGCTCGCTGGGGCGCGGGGTGCGCCTCCTACTCGTTTCCGTCATTGCGGTAGTTAAATTATAGATAAGAGTATAAGACAGGTGTCAAAAAAGTCAACTATATGCAGAAAATCTACACCACTTCCATCTCCGCTTTCATCTTATTATAAAGCGTTACCAGATTGGCATAATGCAATTGGCGCACCAACCCATCCAACGGAATCGGGGATTCGCCGCACTCTTCAATACTAATTTGTTGCAGGGTAGAAGGGGGTAGTCCATCCTCCACAATTTCTTGCACCCGTTCTGCAATAATATCCAGATAGGTAAGATGGCGTTCCAGCGTATCGGTGATTTCGCCACGCAATAAGGTATCGCCATGCCCCTGTACAATGTTTTCGGGCAACATCTCTTGCACCAGTTGCAGGCTACGGCGCAAATCGTCGTAATCGCCTGCCGCGAAATAGGGCAAGGGCATAATCGCATCCCCCGAAAAAAGAATCCGGTCCCCTTCCGCAAAAATTGCAATGCCATCAGACGAGTGTCCGGGCAAATGGAGCAATTTCAGCGAACGTTCGCCCAGATGCAAGCCCATTTCGCGGTCGAAAATCACGCTAGGCACCCGCAATGTCACTTCTTCCAGCCCGGGCGTTTCCAATTTAGCCCGTTCCAATTGTAAAGGGCTAACATTTAAAAGTTTCTCGCGACAAAGACGGTGACTAATGACTTCCGCTTCCGGGTATAAATAATTACCGTAGACATGATCGGCGTGGAAATGGGTGTTAATCACATACTGCGCCCCTTTGGGACTGCGGCGGTGGATAAACTCCGCCATTTCACGGCTTTCCGCCGGAAAGGGCAGGGTGTCAATTACAATCGCGCCCTCATCGGTCATAATCGCGCTGGCAGTCACTTGCGCGTACATTCCACTGGTAAAAATGTAAATATCGTCGGATACCCGTTCGCGTCGCATGGTAAAGTGCATAGTGCATATTGCATCGTCCATAAACGACACGCGAGTTTATGGACGATGCAATATGCACTATGAGTTAGAATCTGGTTGATGGTGTGTGCTGAATTATACGGGCGTGTCAAGCAGGGCGCAACCCCATTTTTGCGTCTGGCTAGAATCCTTTTACACTGCCCTCTCGTAGAGGGAGTTTAGACGACACCCCTTCTACCCTGTTACTATGGAAATCTATCAGCCGACTCTCGGCGATAAAGTACAATTACGCAAAAAACATCCGTGCGGAAGCGATATTTGGATTGTCGTGCGAACCGGAGCCGATATCGGCTTGATTTGTACCGGCTGTGAACGGCGTATCCTGTTGGAACGTCCCATCTTCCGCAAACGGGTTAAAAAAGTGATTGAGAGCGGAGAGATGAGAGGGGAGAGCGGAGAATCAGGTACTGCATAGTGCATAAGGGCGGGTGTAGCACCCATAAGGGTACGTCCCATCGGTATCAGCCCGGATACTGGATACCCACCATGAGTTCCGCGTTGCTCCACTCATGGCTACCAATGAGCTGAACGACCACGACCACTGCGGTCAAGTCGTTAGCTGAATGTAGCCCCTAGTGGAGCGTAGCGTAACTGGCGGGCGGGGTTGCAGATACCGTTGTCGTTTATGCACGATGCACCATGCACCATGCAATTTGTGTTCTCTCTCCGCTCTCTTTTCTCCCCTCTTTAACGAGGCAATTGTGCCGAAAATTGTAATTCTTTTTAGCGACACCGGGGGCGGACACCGTTCGGCGGCGGAAGCCCTGCAAACGGCGGTTTCCCGTTTGGATACTGAAGGTCGCTTTACGGTTGAGATACTCGACTTCATTAAAGAAACGGCTCTGCCCCCGTTCCACCGTTTGGGCAAGGCATACAAACCAATTGTGGATAATGCCGCATGGTTCTGGGGTCTGGGCTATAAAGTCTCGTCGGTCAAACCGATTAAAAAGAGCTTTAATGCCTTTAATGCGACGGTTGCCGGACCGAAAATGCTGGCACTATTACGCAAACAGGAAATGGACTTGTTGGTTTCTGTCCACCCGTTGGCAACCAGCGTACCCGGGCGGATTATGGATCGGATTCGTCCCCACGTTCCGTTTGTGACGGTTGTCACCGACCTTGCCACCGCCCATCCTTTCTGGTATTGGAACGGGGCAGATTTAACCTTTGTTGCCAGCGACGAAGCCAAACGGCGGGCATTAAATGCGGGGGTTCCCGACGAAAAAATCGTGATGGCGGGGTTGCCGATTGATTTGCGCTTTGCCGAACTGCCCAGCCAGAAATCGGAGATGAAGCGGGAATACGGAATGCCCACCGACCGCGCCATGCTTTTGCTGATTGGCGGCGGCGAAGGGATGGGCAATCTGAAGGGCTATGCCACTGCGATTGCCAAATCGGGGTTGCCCTTATCGCTGATGGTCGTAGCGGGGCGCAACGAGAAATTGCGGCGCGACCTGAACAGCCAGAAATGGGACATCCCCGTGCAAATTACCGGTTTTGTGCGCGATATGCCGCGCCGGATGGCGGCCGCGGATTTATTGATTACTAAAGCCGGACCGGGAACCCTCTGCGAAGGGTTAGCCGCCGACCTTCCCATTTTCATTACCGGCTTTATTCCCGGGCAGGAAGAGGGCAATGTATCGTGGGTCGTAGAGGGCGGTGCGGGGCGGCTCACCACTACCCCCGACGAAATTGCGATCGCGCTTCATAGTATGTTTGATGCCAACGGACCCACTGCTATCTATGATGAAGCGCAGGCGGCGGCGCGTCGTCTTGCCCGCCCGGATGCCGCGTTGGTGATTGCGCGGCAGTTGATGGACTTAGCGGAGAAGGGGATTTGATTACAGCACACGCGGCTAAAGCATTCGTGTTTTGACAAAGAAGAGTGT
>CBKYSX010000403.1:0-4690 GCA_966690745.1 uncultured Ardenticatenales bacterium | reverse complement strand
CTGCTATGCATCTCGCTCTGCTAAACCATGCCTACGACCCGGAATACTCCACCCCCAACGCCCTGCTGAATCGCTACACCTCGCTAACGGGCTGGGCGGAGGCAGTAGCGGCACGGGGGTGGAAGGTATCAGTACTCCAACGGTATCGAGAAGATGCCCGGCTGGTGCGACGGGGTATTGATTATCATTTTGTAGCAGACCCCCTTCCTCCAATCCCCCGTTTCTGGCAGGTTCCAACCGCTTTGCACCAAAAAGCGGCAAGACTCAACGCCGATGTTGTGCATTTCAACGGGTTGCTCTTTCCGATGCAATTGCGCCATCTGGCGCAATTAATACCGAATACCCCTATAATCGTCCAACACCACGCGGAACGCCCCCACAAGGGCTGGCGTTCTGTGGTACAGAAATTTGGCTTGTCCCGCGCCTCTGCCTTCTTTTTCGTATCGCAGGAACAGGCGCAGATGTTCCGCAAATCAGGGTTAATTCGCCCAACCCAACCCGTTTTTGAAGTGATGGAAGGGTCTACTCATTTCCGCCAGCAACCCCGCGACCTTGCTCGCCGCACAACGGGTTTGAACGGGACCCCCCAATTCCTATGGGTGGGACGACTGATTCCGTTGAAAAACCCGCTGGTGGTGCTGGAAGGCTTTGCACGGTTGGTGGAGCATTACCACCATGCCCATCTCGCCATGATTTATCACGATGCCCCACTATTGCCGGAGGTGAAAGCCAAAATCGAAGCATCCCCCGTTCTGCAACGTCATGTGACATTGGTGGGCAAAGTGCCGCATCCCATGATTGAAACCTTTTTGAGCAGTGCCGATTATTTTGTATTGGGGAGCGATTACGAAGGAAGCGGTTATGCGGTAGCCGAAGCTATGGCGTGTGGGGTGGTTCCGTTGGTGACCGATATTGCCTCGTTCCGCATGATGACCGACAACGGAAGGATTGGCGCGTTGTGGAACGTGGGGTCAAGCGAAAGCATGGTTTCTGCCGCCCACACCCTACTTCAACAAGAGCGGTGGGAACTCTCTCATCGGGTGCGCGACCATTTTATGCAAAGGTTGAGTTATGAAGCTATCGGGCGCGATGCGGATGCCGCTTATAACAGTCTGCTAAGTATAAGGCGGGCGGCATAATGCGAATCGGTTTAATTGTTCCGGGTGGGGTAGATCGTAGTGGCAGGGAGCGAGTGGTCCCTGCGATTCTGTGGCTGATTGAACGGTTGGCGCGTCATCATCAAGTCACCGTCATTGCCTTCCACCAATACCCCCATCCCTGTAATTATGAGTTGTTGGGGGCAAAAGTTTATAACCTCGGCAATCCGCCCCGTTATCCTGTCAGTTGGATTCCCACCTATCTGAAACAGGTGAGGGAGATTGAAAAAGCGGCAGGTGGCTTTGATGTACTTCATGCTTTTTGGGGTGGGAAAACGGGGTGGTTGGCGGCATTTTATGGCAAAGTGCACCGGATACCATCTGTTGTTACCTTTTTCGGGGGCGAATTGGTCGGCTTACCGATGGTGGGGTACGGGTCGCAATTGTCGCTAAAGGGGCGGGTGATTGTCCATCAGGTACTGCAATGGTCAACCATGATTACCGTGCAAAGCCGCACCATGCAAGATTTGGTTGCGACGCGGGGACGACAGGCGCACCATCTGCCTATCGGGGTAGATGGAAGTTGTTTTATGCCGCCTCTCCCGAAACAGAGCACGCAAAAACGGTTGTTACACGTTGCCAGTCTAAATCGTATCAAAGACCAACCATCCTTGTTAAAGGCGATGGCGACAATTGTTCAAGCAATGCCTGATACTCATTTAGATATTGTAGGGGGGGATACGCTTGACGGAGAAATCCAAAAGCTGGCGCACCATTTAAAGATAGAAAAAAATGTTACGTTTCATGGCTTCTTGCCACAAGAGGAACTACGCCGTTTTTATCAAGCCGCCGACCTGTTCCTACTGACCAGCCGCCATGAAGCGGGACCGATTGCTATCATCGAAGCCGCCGCCTGTGCTGTACCAACGGTGGGAACACGGGTCGGGCATCTGGCAGATTGGGACGGGCGCGAAGGCGTTGCCGTCCCGGTCGCAAATCCTGATGCCTTAGCAGAATCGGTTTTGTCTCTTTTAGGAGATGAAGCCTGGCGTACCACAATGGGACGTGCCGCCCTCCAATGGGCGCAACACTATGATACGGACAGCACCGCACAAGAATTTGAGAGGGTATTCAACACCCTGATCTCCGCTCCTCCTGCCCGGCAAGGCAAAGGAGTACGGGGTAAGGTTTCCGGGGGTTTCGTTTGACCATCGAATACAGCCCCGCCCGCGAAGGGTTGGGGCATACTGCACCACTTGATTTTGCCGTCACGTACCCCGTGTTGGGGGTTCCGATACGCTTCCAGAGCAATAGTAAAACCGTTATTGAGCATGTAAACGCCAGTTTCGGGCAATGGGCGCATTTACCCGCCGAATGGGTACGCGACCAACTGCCCTGCGAACAAACCATTATCGTCCATCCGGTGCAAGCATCGGACGGTAAACCCCATAAATTTACCTATAGGATACACAGCAATATTTTCTTAGCCGCAAACAGCGAAACCCTGTTCTACGCGGACAATACGCGGGGACAGGCAATGGCATTTGTGCCGCCCGAAGTGGTGGCAAACGGACTCCATTTTCGCTACAACGTTGTGGAAAGTCTTGCGCTTTACCTCGCTTCGGTAGAGGAACGGGTGGCGATTCACGGCGGGGCAATCCTCTATCAGGGCACCACGATTATGCTGATGGGCAAGAGTACCGTCGGCAAATCTACCCTTTGTTATGCGGCACTCCGTTCCGGCGACTTTGACCTACTGGCAGAGGATGTGTTGTATGCACAGGTAGACCCTAAGCCTCAACTTTTTGGTGGGATGGGACGCTTGCATCTGCTTCCCGATGCACCGCGCCATTTTCCGGAACTTGCCGACACACCGCCCCAATTACAAGCCAACGGGAAGGTCAAAATCGGGGTGGCAGTGCCACCCGAACAAGTACGCCTTCACGCCGCACCGGGTATTTTATGTCTGTTACAACGGGAAGAGGGCGATAGCACCCCCGCCATCACACCCATAAGCCGTGAAGCGATGTTGGCGTATCTGAGTAATCCCGATGAATCCGGGTACGATCTGTTTGATTCGCGTTTACAACGTACCGCCGTCATGTTGGCGGATTATCCCGCCTACCGGCTTACCGTGGGCGCGGACTTTGATGCCGCGCTTGCTTTGCTGAAAAACATCATTACCAACCCTATTCCAGAGGCACACCGCCCATGAATCGTCTTATCACCTTGCTCCTTATAGTGCTGACTGCCGTGATGCTTGCCGCCTGTGCGCCCACCGCCACCCCCGCCGCACCCACCGAAACAACTGCGGAGACACCTGCTGAAACGCCTATAGAAGCTCCGGTAGAAACGGATAGCCCGACAGAAGCACCCGCTGAGCCAGTGACACTTAGAATCGGCGTTACCTTGAACGTACAAGCCTTGGCAGATTTTGAACGGGGGATCGAAGCCGTACGTGCCGCCCACCCCGACTGGACGATTGAAGTGGAGGCAATTCCGCAAGAAGGGCGGATTGAGCGGATTACTACGGCGATTGCCTCCCAAACCCTACCCGACTTACTGTTGACTGATGGATTGTCGGTACAGCAATACATCCGGCAGGGGGCTTTTGCCGATTTGTCCGATTTTGTAGCCACTGATGGGTTAGACCTTGGTGGATTTTATCCGGGCACGATGGATCAATTTATGTTTGATGGGAAACCTTACGGGCTTCCCTATGATGCCGCGCCCGAAGTGATTTATTACAACAAAGGGATGTTTGATACCGCCGGGTTGGAATATCCCACTGACGATTGGACCTATGAGCAACTGCGCGACACTGCCAAATTACTGACGTTGGATGCCGCCGGGCGCAACGCCACCGACCCTGATTTCGACCCCACCCAAATCGTCCAATGGGGCTTTAACAGCACCCCGCAACATATCTGGGCGCGTCATTACATTCAGGTGCGTGGCGCAGATTACTGTACCAATCCCGACTGTACCGTGACCAACTTTACCGCCCCCGAAGTGGTGGAAGCCTACCGCTTCTGGGCAGAGATGGCGCAGGTAGATTATTCCGCGCCCTATGATGTCTATACGGGCGGACAAACCGGCGTACCGGGTGACCCCTTCGTCGCGGGGTTAGCCGCCATGGGCTTCAACAACACTGCCTTTGCCGCCGCCTTAAACGAACAAAGTGATATTCAATATGACATCATCCAACCGTTGGCGGGGGTAGATGGCAACCGCTACGGACCCATCAGTACCCAGGGTTGGGTCATGTCCGCTACCAGTACCAATCAAGCGGCGGCGTGGGAATTGCTCCAAGACCTTACCGGTACAAAGTTCTTGACCGCCTATGTTGCTCAACCCGGACATGGGATTCCGGCACTCCGCGCCGCCGCCCCCGCCGCCCTGAATCCGAACATCGCCCCCGCCAACCAACAGGCGGCATTGGACGCGATGGAGTACGAAGTGGTAATTCGTCCGTTCACGGCAAGTGCATTTGAGGCATACGGTAAAACTGCCAGCCTCTTCACCGAAGCCATGCGGGGAGACCGTCCTTTAGAAGAAGTCCTTGCCGACATCGAAACCGCCGCCAGCGAAGC
>CBKYSX010000402.1:0-4698 GCA_966690745.1 uncultured Ardenticatenales bacterium | reverse complement strand
GCCTCGGTTTAGAAACGTTGGGTGGGGTCATGACTCCGCTTATCGAACGCAACACCACCATTCCGACCCGCAAAAGCGAAGTGTTCAGCACGGCGGAAGATATGCAAACTGCCGTTGACATTCACGTTCTGCAAGGGGAACGCCCGATGGCACGGGACAATATGAGCCTCGGTCGCTTCCGGTTGGAAGGGATTCCGGGTGCGCCGCGCGGTGTGCCTCAAATCGAAGTCACCTTCGATATTGACGCGAACGGTATTTTGAATGTGACTGCCCGCGACAAAGCCACGGGCAAAGAACAAAAGATTACCATTACCGCCAGCACCAACCTAAACCAGAGCGAAGTAGACCGCATGGTGCGCGAAGCAGAAGCCCAACGTGCCTCGGATACCGCTATCAAGGAAAAGGTAGAGTTGAAGAACCGCGCCGATCAGGTCGCCTATCAGGTGGATAAGCAGTTGAAGGAATTGGGCGACAAATTGCCCGCCAACACCAAGGCGGAGTTGGAAACCAAAGTCCAGGCGGTACGCGATGCCGTCAAAGCCGATGACTACGATGCGATGCAACGCACCCTCCAGGAACTGGAGCAAGCGGCGATGGCAATGGGTCAAGCCGCGTACAGTGATGCCGCCGGTGGCGCAGAGGGTGGATACACCAATGGCGCAAGTGGGGGTAGCACTTCCTCTGGTCGCAACGACGACGAAGACATCGTAGAAGGCGAATACCGCGACGCATAGACGCATAATTGAAGCAGTTGTAGATTGGAGGTATCTCTCC
The DNA here is from genome assembly GCA_966690745.1 of uncultured Ardenticatenales bacterium. GTDB lineage: Bacteria > Chloroflexota > Anaerolineae > Ardenticatenales > Ardenticatenaceae > CBKYSX01. The sequence goes on along the minus strand of CBKYSX010000402.1, from coordinate 3,924 downwards.
AAATCTACCCTCTTCTCTGAGGGGAGGCGAGGAGCGACCATAGCCCCTCAGCCTCCCCTTCCTTTTAGAGTGATAAGTGAAGAGTGGTTAGTGATAAGTGAACGACAAAGGCAAGCATTGAGCAACTGAGGAATTTTCGCCGTTCACTTGTCACTTTTCACTGACCACTCTTCACCATCCGAGGCATCATGGATTTTTGGGACCCATACGACCGCATGAGGCGGCGACGATTATTAGAACAACAACGGCGACGTATGGCGGAAGAAGCCGCGCAACGCGCCGAAGAAGAAAAATTGCGCCGCCTGCAAGCCGCAAGACCGGCCACGCCGCCGCAGAATCCTATGTTAGAGCGGTTTGAGCAGGAATTGGTGCAGGCGCGACGCGAACGGGACGAATGGGCAGACCGTTACAAGACGTTGATGGAGTCGCTTTCGGCGCAACAACAGGCGTTTCAGGAACAAGAAGAACGGTTAAAAGCCGAAGAAGAAGAACAACGCACCCGCTTACGGCAGGAAGCCGACCAACAACGGGAACGGTTGCAACGCAACGCCGAACAACGGGCTTTTGGCGAAACCCGGAATTTGCTGGTACGGTTGCTGGAAGTTGCCGATAACTTTGACCGTGTGGTGGCGCAGGGCGGGGACGATGAAAACGCTTTGCTGGGCGGAGTGAAGTTGACCTACCGTGATTTCCGGCGGGCGTTGGAGGTGGCAGGGGTGGAACGGTTGGAAAGTATCGGGCAACCCTTTGACCCATCTCTCCACGAAGCCATTGCCACCATTGAACGTGAAGGCGCACCCTCCGGTACGATTGTCGAAGAAGTTGGGGCGGGCTACCTTTATAAAGGAACATTACTCCGTCCGGCACGGGTGATTGTCGCGGCGTAAGACGTGAGGCTCAAGCCTCACGCTGATATGGAAAGTCGGCTCAAGCCGACTGACGACTATAGTCATAGCCTATTTGAGCAGGCTGAGAATATCAGCATGAGGTTGAAACCTCATGGAGGGTGATAGATGGAAGATTATTACAAGATCCTCGGGGTTGACCGCAAGGCAACCCAGAAGGAAATTAAACAAGCATACCGGAAGCTTGCGCGGCAATACCACCCCGATGTCAACCCGAACGATACCACCGCGCAAGACAAATTTAAACAAATCAACGAGGCATACGAAGTTCTCAGCGACCCGGACAAGAAGAAAAAATATGACACGCTGGGTCCCGACTGGCAACGGTATGACCGTGCCGGGGGTGGCTTTGACCCCTTTGCGGGTAGACGCGGCACCGGTGGAAGCGGCGGTGGTCCAGACTTAGGGGACTTCGCCGATATTTTTGAGAACCTCTTTGGCAGACGGGGCGGCGCAACTGGCGGGGCGGGGGGCGGCACCCGTGCCAATCCGTTCGGTTTTGATACTACTACTGCTACCTCGCGGGGGCGGGATGTCGAATCGCCTGTAGATGTAACCCTGCGCGAGGCATACACAGGAACGAAACGGATTGTCACGGTAGATGGTGAACGCTTTGAAGTCACGATTCCGGCAGGCGTAAAAAGCGGTTCCAAAGTGCGTGTGAGCGGCAAGGGTGGGCGCGGCGCGGGCAATGGTCCACGCGGCGACCTCTTTTTAGTCGTGAATGTACTGGATGACCCGCAATTCCAACGGGATGGTGATGATCTCACCGTAGAAGTGTTTGTAGACATTTACACGGCTGTCTTAGGCGGTGAGGCACGGGTTCCTACGCTGGATGGTAAAGATTTGATTGTGCGCGTTCCGGCGGGAACCTCTGCCGCGAAAAAGATTCGCCTGCGTGAAAAAGGAATGCCCCGGATTAAAGGGGATGGACGCGGCGACCTTTTTGCCCGCATCGAAATCAACGTACCGGGCAATCTTTCAGAGCGTGAACGGGAACTTTTTACACAGTTGCGGGATATGGGCTAAAGTTATAGGACGGTGGTGCATGGTGCGTGTTGCATGGATTCGCTGGAAGGCGGTTCACACAAAAAACAACTTGCCGTTATAAGCTCTTGGCTAAAAGTTTATTTCATTTCGCGCCGGGCTTTTCCGTAAAGTCACGCACCATGTACCACGCATCCCGCAACTGTGTTAAGAGAGGGTTTTCCGATGAATAGCCGTGCAATGATATTTGTAGTATCCGGTCTGCTGGTGATGGGGCTGGTCTGCCTTGTCGGGATTGGCGGGCTGGTGTTTGTCGCCAATAGTGGCATTCTGCCCGAACGTAGTGGTGTGTCGCTTCAAGAAAGCGAACCCAAAGCAGATGAGCCTGCATTAACGCAAACGACCAGCCAACCCGTTGCCCCGACCTTTAGCGACCCTGTAGATATTCCCGAAGATGCATTGGATATTATCCGCGCCGAAGAGGAAGTGCTGGGTGCGATTTATTACAATTCGGTGCCGAGCGTGGTCAATATCCGCATTGGCGGCACCACGAATGACTTTTTGGGGCAGGCAGGCGAGGGAAGCGGCTTTGTCTGGGATAGCGACGGACATATCGTCACCAATAACCATGTGATTGAAAATGCCCAGAACATTATTGTCACCTTCTCGGACTCCACCCAGGCGATTGCAGAAGTGGTGGGTACGGACAACGACAGTGACCTTGCAGTGATTAAGGTGAATGTCGAACCCGACTTATTACGTCCTGTCGCCGTAGGCAATAGTGCTGAATTGCGTGTCGGACAACGGGTGATTGCGATTGGCAACCCCTTTGGCTTCGATAATACGATGACTGCCGGGGTGATTAGTGCCATCGGGCGCACGATTCCGGGGCAGTTGAATGAATTGGGAAGCTTTTCTCTGCCCAACATGATTCAGACCGATGCCGCCATTAATCCGGGCAATTCGGGCGGACCGTTGTTTGACATTGAAGGGCGCGTCATCGGCGTTAATACCCTGATCTATTCTGACACCCCCGGCGCGAACAGCGGGGTGGGTTTTGCGATTCCGATTGATAAAGTCTCGTCGGTCGTGCCATCTTTGATTAATGATGGAGCCTTTGAAACGCCGTATCTCGGCATTATGTCGGGACGGGATTTGGTGTTAAATGCAGAGTTGGCGGAAATCCTGCAATTGGAAAACGTCACCTATGGAATCTTGGTCACAGAGGTTCTTCCCGGCGGACCGAGCGACCAGGCAGGGATTCGCGGTTCCACTCGCGAGATAGATGTACCGGAATTGGGCGGACCAATTGTGACGGGCGGCGATGTCATCATTGCCATAGATGAGGTTCGCACCGAACGGTTTGACGACTTAATCAATTACCTTGATACTCGACGTGTTGGGGATGTTGTTACGCTTACCATCATTCGTGATGGCGAAACACAACAAGTGCCGGTCACGTTGGGGTCACGATAAACAAGTACAAATAGGATGGTGAACGTCGTGCGTATTGAGTAGTGAGTATTGGGTAAACGACTTTACGGAATATGCAATACGAAATACGCACTTCCATATTCATCACCCCCGGCTACCATATCCCTGGAGTGAATACCCCAGGTACAAGCGAGTAATTACCATGCCCCGCAAAACACCCGACCGTGACGAGCCGATTTACGTCATTAGTGTCGCGGCTCGCATGGTCAACCTGCACCCGCAAACGTTACGGCATTACGAAAAAGTAGGGTTGGTTGCACCGGCGCGTCGCGGCAACCAACGCATGTATTCGCAGAGGGATGTAGACAAGCTCAACAAAATCACCCAGTTGATGGATGATTTGGGGGTCAATCTGGCAGGCGTGGAAGTGATTCTGAATATGTCCCGCCAGATTGAGGAGCTTCAGACGCAGTTGGCGGAAACGGAAATAGCGTTGAAAATCGAAATTGAGCGTTCCAAGAACATTCTGCACGATCAACGTCACCGCCAGCCGCGCCTGCCCGAACCCAGCGAGAAATAACCTGTATTACCGAAACCG
>CBKYSX010000401.1:0-4717 GCA_966690745.1 uncultured Ardenticatenales bacterium | reverse complement strand
AAGGGACTATTTAGAAAGCGGGACAAAAAAGAAACCGAGTTTCCGTTGTTGAAAACTCGGTCTCTGAGGTTATACACCCGATAGATTAGTATCGCTCAAACTGCGTCCACTTTTGAGCATCCTGAATATCCTGAGCGTCGAAGACATACGGATTATGGGTGATAATGGTGGTTCCCACCGACGACCACATAAACAGTTGTTCTGCTATATGGGGCGGAACGTTCACACACCCGTGCGAGCCGGGGCGACCATTATAATTGTTATGCCAGTAGGCGGCATGAATGGCGATGGCATTGGGCGTGAAATATTGCGTGTAAGAAACGTCCTTCAAGTCGTAGTCATTGCCCGACATCCGTTCGTTGGGAATTTTACTCATTACTTGCCATGTTCCGGCAGGGGTGTGATAGCCATATTTCCCGCTTTTAACAGGAGAAGAAACCACCACATCGTCCCCTTCCCATGCCGTTAAACGTTGTCGGTCAAGGTCCACCGAAATCCACTTGCCCCCATTGTAATATTCATCAGGCGCGTAAGCGGAAACGTTTTCGGGAACCATCAACACTTCATTGTCATAGGTGGCGGGTGCCCATACGTTATCGGCGATCCGATACCAGTTGTTGCCCACGACTTCATAGGCAGTTAATACTTCGCCGCGATAGGCATAGTAGCTGGCAAGCGGAGCATTATGGTCGGGCGCAGTGCGGAGGTAGATAAAACTGTACAAATCGGTAACGCGCATGGTGGCAACAACGTCTTCCCCCGGCGCGAACCATACTTGTGAGGTATCTACAATCTCGGTTGCCAAGTCTTCGGGTACAGAACTGCCTTGATAGACAATCGGAGCATCAATCGTCGGGTTGGCAAGGAAGCGGTTGACCATCGGAGCCTGACGGGCGGGTACGTTTAAAAGTTGCCCGTTGCGGTAGTATTGCCCGTTTGCCAGGGTAACACCGTTAGCAATCGGGTTGCCCCTTGCATCAATTATGGGTTGGACATTCGCCGCTGACACCCAGCGATTGACCCCGATATAATAAACACCGATTTGCCAACCGTTGATATAAACGACTTCCCCGGCGCGGGCTGTGCCGTTCACCGCCGAATCCAGGGAGCCATAGGCAAAGGTTGGAGTATCGCGTAATACCACACCCCAACCGCCGACTTCGCGCATCCTTGACGCTTCGACTGTATTAGGTTTGTAAAAAAACAGGGCTACTGCCGCTACCAATGCGAGGCAGAGCAACGAAAACCGGAACGCTTTTTGCATGACCGCCAACTCCTATATATCGTGTGCCATCTATTTTCGGAAACAGTGCCATTGTAAAAGGCAGTTCCGTAGGGGATGATTAAAACTTGCTAAGTATATTCTAGCCTATTTTGCACAATTCCCAAACAATACACCTACATATCGTACCGTTCTTTCAATTATGGTAGTGTTGTGCTATATGTACTACTGCCGACATTTTACAAAGGGTTGTCTTAAAGATTGCCCTTTGCTGACCATCTGACGAAAGGCTGACAACCATGATTACAAAGAACAAAGTTGTAGAGTTGCATTACACCCTCCGCTTAACCAATGGCGAAGAAGTAGACACAACCTTTGACGAAGCCCCGCTCCCATACCTTCATGGACACAATAATATTGTACCGGGATTAGAGCAGGCTTTAGAAGGGCGCGATGCCGGAGACCGTTTTACGATAGAAATTCCCCCCGAAGCCGGATACGGGATTTATGATGAAAGCAACACAGAAGAGTTGCCGTTGGATGATTTCCCCGAAGATGTGGAATTAATGGAAGGGGACGAAATCTTTGTGGAAGATGAAGAAGGCAACGAAACTGTAGGGTATATCGAAGAAATTAATGCCGAAAATGGCACGATTTTTGTAGATTACAACCACCCGTTGGCAGGGGAAACCCTTGTCTTTGACGTAGAAGTGGTCTCGGTGCGGGATGCCACCTCGCAAGAAATGTCGCAAGGATTTGCCGAAGACCCCTATGGCGATGACGACGATGAAGAATGGGAAGATGACGACGAGTGGGAAGACGACGAAGAGGAAGGCGATGGTACCAACCACGCCGGACATAACCACTAACATTACGTTTGAGTTAAAAAGACCTCCGCTTCTGAAGCGGATGTCTTTTTTTGGATCGGGGTTCCCCGATACACTCATAGGACTTTCGCTTGCAGATGGATTTTGATAGTGCGCCGCGCTATCAAAATTCACATCTTCTCGCTTTCAGAGCGAACGTCCTAACTTAATTAAATAAGCCTCTTAGCGTTTTTCGATACCCCCTATCCTCCCGTAAATCCGTACTATCACTAAATTGGTCAATATTCCCAATCAACCGCCGCTCCGTCAGTCGCTGTACCAGCGGGTTGCGGATTTGCCCCACTAATGCTTCGGCAAAGCGCTCTCCATCTATCACTAGAAAGGGACGGTCATGGAACGGCACGGGATTAGTGGAAAGGGGTTCGGTGATCCCCAGCCCGTTGTGCATTTCCGCCAGATAACGATACACCTCCACCAGTGCCGCCATGCGTTCCTGCCAGTTTTGCGTCTGTTGTACCCGCCACAATAGAGGCGATAGTTCCGCCGCGCACGCCAACTGTTGAAACGCCGTGCCGAACCATTTGGCATAGGGCGCGTATTGACGCTCCATCAAAAAACACAGCGACATACAGTCCCGCACCAGTCGCGACCCGATGAGTGCCGACCCGATTTCATCCCCAACATACCCGGCGCGGGGCATCAAAGGTTCTTCTTGAGCAATCCGTACCCACCCCGCCGCCATCAAGTAAAGCCATACATCCTGCGGATACCATGCCAACTGCTGACGAAGTGTGGTTACATCACCTATCGTATCCTCAAATACCGCTCCTGCTGTAAATGCCCGTAATTTCTGGGATGGAAAGGTGAGCCAATCGGCAACCTCAAGCGGTGTATCAACGTCCCACCCGAAATGATCTTGGATATAGGCGCGGAGCGTCACAGGGCGAATCAGGTGATGGGTATTCGTATCCCCTTCTTTGGCAGGAACCACAGATCGGGGTTCGTCGGGAACCGGCACAAAGCGCACCGCATACCCTAAGAAGGTGTTAGGCAGGCGATCATTCAAGATATTGTAAATAGCCTCCGCCGCCGATTCATCCTCATCCCGCAAAAAAAGATGGACATTGGGTCCCCAACTATGATCGGTGGACATTTCCGTATCAAAGCCCAATACCTCACTTCCCGACCCGATCAACCCTGCGGCATAAGGCAACGCCGGAAAATGTGCCGCCAATATTGGGCGCACTATTTCTCCGTAAAAACGTCGGCTCAATTCAAGACCGGGAATAAAATTGCTCATGGTTTGTGCAGAGTACATTCCTCTAAAGGGTTGGTGTACTGACAAACAAGAGTGAAGCAGGATGGAACGGCGACCCACCCCCTTTGCCCCTCACAAGAGGGGGCTTTCCTAACCATTCTCTTTTGTCAATACAGGACGGGTCTATAGCCCCGTCCCTTTAGGGCGGGGGATCGTGGGAGGAGGTTTTTCCACGAATGCTACCCTAAAAGGGGGTATCCCGTAGACTAGCATTCGTAGCAATCGTCGCATTCGTCAATTCTACAACACCCGCCGCCGCCATACTGCCAACGCCAGTAACGCCGCCATCGCAGGAATACAACTCAATACATCGGTACCATCATTTCCCCCGCTCGATGCAGGAGCATTCGCACCATCCGCTCCGGTACGGGTCGGGCGGGTTGAGGGTTGGCGGGTCGGGTCGGCACTGGCAATCTCGGTGGGGCGGGGGGTAGCGCGGGGGCGTACCGTTGCAGTGGGCGCAACCGTATCCGAAGGTTCCCCGAGCGTAACCCGATAGGCACGGGCAGTACAGGCATCATTATTGGTATGGCTCGTAATCACCACGGTTGCCTGTTCACAATCGTCCGCTTCAAAACGCGAAATCGTACTTTCAGAACCGGAAGGAATTTCAAATTCGGGGAAGGGCGTGACATTCAAGGTTCTGCCTGTATCGCAGACCAACGATGCCCGAAGAATGCCCCCCCGCGCTGTGTTATCTAACGTCAGGGAATAGGATCTGCCAACGGGTACATCTATAAAATTCATACTGTACCCTTCCCGAATCGTCCCACGATAGACCCCTGTTGCTTGTTTAATCGTTTCTTCCCGCTCCGGTGCATCCGCCCAATCTACATATTCTGAACCTTCCTCCAAGCAATAGGGGGCGGTGTAGCCTCCCTCGCAACTTTTGCTAAACGCATAAGCGGTCGCGTAATTGTGAAAAGTGTCATCCAGCGTGGTGCCGTATTCCCACAATGTTTCATCCATCGTTCCGACAGCATTTGTCCCTGTTACTGCTTTCTCCCAGAACAATTGCAACACATTTTCGCCACCATCGGCGCGGTTGGCTCCGCCGTATTGCTCGGCTACATAGCGGAAAAAGAGCCAATTCTGATAGGGGTCGCCGGTGCGGTCATAATCGGCGAGGCAAGCGGTATGGTTCGACCATAAGAGGCTGTTAGGAAAATTTACATCGTCCCCGGTTTCCTCTTCAAAATAGGTGGCGACGGATTCATACCACATATTGTTGAATATAACCCCGCCGCTTTTATCATACCCCTCGCCGATGTACCCGTACTGAATCATGTGCTGAAATTCATGCTGGGCAGTGCCATACACATATTCCAACTTAGTAAAATCATCGGGCTG
>CBKYSX010000400.1:0-4729 GCA_966690745.1 uncultured Ardenticatenales bacterium | reverse complement strand
TAATTCCCGTACCACGCGGGCGGGGGTTAGGGAGGGATTACTGCTTTGCACCACCGGCAAATCCAGCAGGGCAACTTCTTCGGCATTGAGAATGGGGAATAGAGGGGACAATGCGCCGCCCGTTCTTGCCCAACGGGTCGTGCGCTCCACCCCCAATTCCCCTGCTACCAGCAGGGTTCCGAGAGGGAGTGCCAATCGCCCCATTTCGCGCACCGTTGGAAAGCGGGTCATACATGGGTCACATGAGGCAAAACCCTCATGTTAGTATCGTAAGCCTGTTGCAACAGGTTGAACACAATCATGCTATCCGTCCGGTAGGGGCGGGTCATCGGCATGAAGCGCCATCCAACCGTCGTTAGAGACCCGCCCTTGTCCCAAAATGGCGAGGAGACAAAGGCGGGCGAGGGTTGGGAAACATCATAAAAATCCGCTCAAGATAAAAGAGAGCCACAGCAGAGTGGTCGTGCCGAGGTGTGCGCCTATCGCGCTGACAATGGCGATTTGTAATTGTCCCATCTGTGCCATCACCATGCTAATCACCGCAAGCGGCAACCCCAGCAATCCAATTAAAAGCAATTGGGGCAAATGTGCCAACGCCACCCCGACAATCAACACCCCGTAGCCCACCATGGCGGGAATGCCATACGCTACACCAGCCGCCCGTTTGCCCAGCCGTGCCCAGAGGGAACGGGGATTGGTTTCCATATTGCCCGGCAGAAAACCGGTCAATATCAATACGGCACTCATTAACAGGGCAACGGGCAGTGCCGCCCATCCTACCAATTGGCTGACCTGTTGCGTCTGTACATAAAACGCACCGAGGGTTGTCAACAAGCCCAGGGTTAATCCCGCCAATAATTCACCAATGCCCGTTCCCCCCAACCGCCACGAAGGAACGCTGTACAAATAGCCAAACAACAACCCGATGCCCCCCATCCCTAACACCAACCATCCCCGCAACACCGCAATATAAACCCCGACCATTACCCCGACCACAAAAAAGCCCAACGCCCCCTGTAGCACCTGTTGCGGAGGAACCAAAGGGGACATGGCGCGAATATCACCGCTCCGTTGGTAATCAAAATAATCGTTGGTCATGGTATTGCCCGCTTGCAGAAAAACCCCCGCCAGCAAACTCAGGGCAAAAATGCCAATATCCAACGTGCCGGTCATCCACCACGCAATGGTACTCCCCAGAAAAATCGGCAGACCAATCGAAGCGAAATAAGGGGCGCGGACATCCATTAAAAATGTCCAGAAGCGGGGGAGCAGTTGTAGCCATCGTTCCGGCTGTAACACGGAAGGAAGGTTATTTTTTCTCATAGGGTTGCCCGATTGCCGCCGGACCGATTGCCCGTCCCACCAACCCGCTCGTTACAATAATGGTTACAATATAAGGGAGAATCTGGAGAAATTGTGCCGGAACCGGAACTTGCAACAATTGGAAGCGGGTTCCCAATGCCTCGGCAAAGCCAAACAACATTGCCCCGCCAAATGCACCAAACGGAGTCCATTTGCCGAAAATCACCGCCGCCAGCGCGATGAAGCCTTTGCCTGCGGTCATGCCATCGTCAAATTTCCCTACCGTTTCCAGTGAGAACCACGCTCCTGCCAGTCCCGCAATCATCCCCGACAACAGCACATTCAGATAGCGGGTGCGAATCACGTTAATGCCTACCGTATCCGCCGCTTTGGGGTGTTCGCCCACCGCCCGCGTTCGCAAGCCCCAACGGGTGTTAAACAGCACAAAATGGCTGGCGAAGAGCAGAACGAACATCATAAAAAAGATCGGTTTGTTTTCAAACAGAACGGGTCCGATCACGGGAATATCGCTCAGAAAAGGAATTTCGATGGTCGGTAATGTCACCAACCCGCCGGGATTTTCCAACAAGAATTGCCGTCGCACAAACGCTGTAATCCCCAACGCCAGAATATTAATCACCGTCCCGCTCACCACCTGATCGGTCTTGAACGTAATCGAAAGCCAGGCGTGGAGCAGTGCCATCAAACCGCCTGTGGCAATCGCGGCAAGCACGGCAAGAAACAACATCGCACCCGTAGGTTGGAAGGCTTGCAGGAAGAAAAAGGCGGTGAAGCCGAAACATGCCGCTGTCAGCATCATCCCTTCTACCGCGATATTCACCACCCCCGATTTTTCGCTCCAGATTCCCGCCAGTGACCCCAACGCAATCGGGGTGGCAAGGCGCAACGATTCAGAGAGCATGGTAAGCACATTGGTTTGTCGTCCGGCGGCACTCGTAATCAGCACGGCGGGAATCAGTAGGATTCCGGCGATAATCATGGAGGGGATGGCAATCCGTTGTAGCGAGGGGACAAAGGGGGTTATCCCTGCCAGAATAAAATACAACCCCATCGCATAGAGGAAGGATTGCACCGGGACGGGCAATTTTGGCACATCTGCCCCGATACCGAAGGCAAGGGTGGTTACCGTATCCCCCGCGAACTGCCCCGCAAACCCCAGCAAGGTTAGGACGCCCGCCACCAGCAACACCACGCCAATATAATGAACGCGTTCCCACCGTTTGGGTAACATAAGATAAAGTCCTACGTTTTTGGTATTGAATAACGTATTGCGTGTTCCATAGTGCCTATTGCGTAAACAACCACCGCTTATCTCCTTATCCTCAATCGAAAGTTAGAGAGGTGAAGTGGACGTTACGAAATATGTAATAAGCAACACGCCCTACGGAACATCTAGCTTCCCCAACCCCGTGCAAAAATGGCTTGATCTTCTCCATCAGTCTTACGAAGGCGGTAGAGCCAGCGAATAATCTGGTCGGCGGCGACAAACATGATAATCAACGCCTGAATCATCTTAATTACGTCAATGGAAAGACTGGCGCGTACCTGCATCAATTGCGCCCCGTTAAGCAAGCCGCCCCACAACAATGCCGCCGGAATAATCGCAATCGGGTTAGATTTGGCGAGCAACGCTACCGCAATCGAATCAAAGCCAATCCCGGCGAACAAGCCGGGGGTTAATTCGCCCGGTCCGCCCACCACTTCCCCTACGCCCGCAATTCCCGCCACCCCCCCGCTCAACGCCATCGCCAGAATGATATTGCGTCCAACATTCATTCCGGCGTATTTGGCGGCATCAGGGTTGGTTCCCACTGTGCGGAGTTCAAAGCCAATCGTGGTCTTGAACAGTAACCACCAGATAAAAAAGACCAATGCCAGCGCAATCAAAATTCCGGCATGGAGCTCTGTACCGGGAATCAAACGGGGCAAGGTTGCCGCCGCCCACACATCGGGGGTACGGTCTACCGTGGCGGTGGGGTCACGTAGAATAAAGGGGTCTTTGGAGCGAATCAACCAGTCAGTCAGGCGGAAGGCGACAAAGTTCAACATAATCGTGTTGATAACTTCGTGCGCCCCGGTGCGGGCTTTCAGAAAGCCGGGAATTGCCCCGTAGAGCATCCCGCCAATCGCGCCGCCAATGATGACCAACGGAAGCAAGATAAACCATGGCAGGTTCTGCGTAGCAGGGTTAATCCCAATCATCACTCCCACCAACGCTCCGGCATACATTTGCCCCTCCGCCCCGATGTTAAACAACCCGGAACGGAAGCCTAATGCCACCGCCAATCCTGCAATCATATACGGGGTGGCTTTGGCAACCGTGTTGGCAAGCGCGTTCGGACTACCCAACGCCCCGGCGAATAATGCACTATACGCCGCGATGGGGTCTGCCCCCGACCCCCAGATAATGAGCGCGCCAATCAATAATGCCGTGAACAGTGCCAGAAAAGGCACCAGTGCCGGGGTTAGACGGCGCAACAGGCTCCGTGATGGGGCTTGGGGTTGTACTTGGCTGGTCATCGCCCTCCCTTTCGTGGGGTGGATGAACGGTTACAAATGAAATACATCATGGCGACGGGACTCTAGGACAACATAGGGACGGGTGACATAGCCTGCTTCGCCCTCAACCTAAAGGATGAGGCTAGGAAATACAGGCGTTTACTACCGCGTCTGTAGGGGCGTACCCTTGTGGGTTATACCCATGTGCGCCGCACACACCCACCGTTGGCAAAGGTGAGCGGGCAGGCACAAGGCACTGCCCCTACAGTAATACTCCATGAGGGCGGAGGGACGCGGAAACCATAAATCAGGCGGATGCCGCCGTTTCCGGCGCAGACCCCGCCATCAGCAATCCCAGTTGGTTGCGTGTGGCATCGGCGCGTTCGACCATCGCATTGATGTTGCCGCGATAAATCACGGCGATACGGTCTGCCAACGCTAGAATCTCGTCTAATTCGGCAGAAACCACCAACACCGCCGCGCCTTTGTCCCGCAATGCCACAATCTGCTTGTGGATAAATTCAATCGAGCCGACATCCACACCTCGCGTGGGTTGGGCGGCAATTACCAGTTTCACGGGGCGCGAAAATTCCCGTGCCACAATCACTTTTTGCTGGTTGCCCCCGGACAAACTTCCCGCAGAAGTTGTCACACCGGGGGTACGCACATCGTATTGTTCGACCAATTCCTGCGCTTCCGCCGCAATTTTGGCTTCGTCGCGTACAATGCCGTGGGAGTAAGGTTCAAGATAATAGCGGTTCAATACCAGATTGTCCGTAATCGGGAAAGCAGACACCAACCCGTCCGCCTGACGGTCTTCGGGAATATGGGCAACCCCTAACTCAAAAATATGGCTGGGGGTGGCTTTGGTGGTATCTTGCCCTTCAATCCAGACCCGCCCCTCTTC
>CBKYSX010000399.1:0-4731 GCA_966690745.1 uncultured Ardenticatenales bacterium | reverse complement strand
CGAGTTCCGTTGCACTGCACTAGCGGCTACCGATAAGCTGAACGACCACGACATTTAGCCGTAAAGCCGTGAGCTTACCGGTAGCCCCCAGTGGAGCATAGCGGAACTGGGGGTGGGTTTCTATCGTTTTTAATGACCCGCCGCCACCGGCGGACCGGCTTGCCCCGGTGCGGTTCCTTTGCGCCCCACCCACGCGGCGGGCCATCCGGGCAAGAGCAACCCTAAGAAGACTGCCGCAATTGCAAAATAGAAGGTCAGGTTATAGGCTTGCTCCAAGCCGATGACATATTCCTCGCAGAACTGCCCGATAGTGCTTTTGACGTTCGCGGGAATCGGCAAGGTGGCATTGGGAATTTCACACAGAGCAGGACTTTCCGTGTTTGCCGTAATCATGGTCTGAAACTGAGCCATTTGGCTTTGCAACTGATCCATTTCGGCTTGAACGGTGGGGGAGATATGGCTGGTGAGAACGGTTGCCAGCACCGCTACGGAGATTGCCTGAATCACCTGACGGGTGGAGTTGATTAAGCCCGACCCCCGCGAAACCTTATCCACGGGAATGGTGGAAAGGGCAGTCGTGAAGGTCGTTTGAATGGTCATGCCCAACGCCAGACCGCGAATTGCCAGCAGAAAGACCAACCATGAAATTGGGGTATCCACTTGAATTTGCGCCATTTGCCATGTGTTGACCACCAACAACAGAAAGCCGATAACGACAAGGGGGCGGGGTCCGATTTTGTCATACAGTTGCCCGGCGATGGGGGTGGCAATGGCAGAGGCGATAGCCAACGGCAGAATCAGCAAACCAGTTTCAAAGGCAGTATACCCCCGCAACACCTGCATATACAGGGGCAGTAAAAATTCTGCGCCGAACAACGCCATCACGCTGACCCAACCGACAAATGCCGCACTGGTAAAGACCGAACTTTGGAAGAGGCGTAAATCCAGCAAGGGGACTTTGGCGACAAACAATTCCACCAGTCCGAAAATGATTAACGCCAATGTTCCGATGGCGAAAAAGGTGAGTACCTCACCCGACCCCCAGCCGGATTCCGCCGCGCGGGTAGCGGCATAGAGCACGGAGCCAAACCCGACCGTCGAAAAAATGAGACCGAGCCAATCAAGCGGTAAAGTACTGTTGCCGGGGCTGGGTTTCAACCACCGCATCCCCAGCCAGATTCCCATCAGCCCGATGGGTAAATTGATGAAGAAAATCCACCGCCACAAGCCATTGTCTACCAATGCTCCGCCCAAAATCGGACCGAGGGCGGGAGCCGTCACCAGCACCACCCCGAACAACCCGAACGCACGACCCTGTTCATTGGGTGGAAAAACGGGATATAACAGGGCAGGACCCAGCGGCATGGTCAACCCGCCGCCAATGCCTTGAATGGCGCGTGCCAGAATCAGAATGGGCAGATTGGGCGCAATTCCACAGAGCAAAGAGCCAAGTACAAAAAGAATCAATCCGCCCAAAAAGACATTTTTGATACCAAGTCTGTCGCCCAGATAACCAGAAACCGGAATGGTGATACCGAGGGCTAATACGTAGATACTGATTATCCATTGGGAATCATTGACACTTGCGCCAAATTCATCTTGCAGGGTACGAAAGGCAATATTCACGACAGTGGTGTCGAGAATAATCATAAAGATGCCGAAAATGGCGCAGATCAACACACGCCATTTATATGCCAGCCCACCCCCGGATTCGGGGGTATTTACCGTTTGACTGTTCATGCTATTAACTTTCTATCGGTGCGTATACGGGTATGGAAACAACTTCCTGTATAAACAAAAAAATAAGTCCCTCCTTGTTAAGGGAGGGAATGCTATAGACAGATTATTTTACCCTCATCAGGTCAATTATTGATGGAGGGGTATCGGGTATCGTTCTTTTATCGGAACCACCCTTTTTTGATTTCATACACTTTGCCACTGACCCCATCGGTTTCACGCCCCGCCAATCGCACTGCCCATTCACCGACTTCAATTAAATCGCTTCCCTGTTTGGTAAGGGTGGTTTGCCATTGGGTGCGGGCGGTTTCGGCGACATCGCCAATGGCAGGTTGTTCCCATAGGGGTGTCGTGAGAAAGTGCGGGGCGAGGGCGACAATGGAGAGCCTGGTGTGGGCATATTCTTCTGCGCTGTGTTGGGTGAGGGCAAGCACCCCGGCTTTGGTCGTATTGTACGACGTTTGATAGGGGGGACTTTTCTCGCTTCCGACTATGTTGATGATTTTGCCTTCATTGCGTGGAAGCATATAGCGCAGGGCGGTTTGCATCCCGTGGAAGGTGCCGGTGAGGTTGGTTTCTACAATCTCTTGCCATATTGCACGGGGCAATTGGTCCAGCGGGGTGTAGGGTCCGGCGATGGCGGCATTGTTGACCCAGATATCAATTTTGCCGAAGCGTGCAACCGTTTGTTCTGCCAGAATGGTCAGTTGGGCGGGGTCGCGCACATCTGCCGCCAACGCCAATACTTCCACCATGGGAATGGAACTAAATTGGGCATAGACGCTTTCGGCAGATTCAATGGAGCGTCCGCAGAGGGCAATCTGCGCCCCAGCTTGCGCCAACGAGGCGGCGATAATCAGCCCGATGCCGCGTGTGCCGCCCGTAATCACGGCAGTTTTGCCTTTCAGGGTTGTACTGGGTCGTGCCATAAGAATTCAGGACGCGGGACGCAGAAAGCAGAAACGGATAGTCAAACCACAGAGAACACAGAGGACGACAAGCAATTGCGATTGTTTCTTTTTGACTTTGCTCTGTGACCTCTGTGTCCTCTGTGGTTAAAAATCGTTGTCCCGCGTTTTGGTCAGGTACGTTTCGTAAGATTCAAATTCAAAGCCGGGGAACGCCGCCCGGATACGGTCAGGGTGTCCTGCAAGAGTATTTTCCCCGATTGCCTGCAAAAATCCTAAAAAGTCGGCGGCGGCAGGATTGATAGATTTGAGGGGCAGACGTGCCACTTTTAGCAAGGCAACCGGCAATCGCCGCAGACGAATTGGGTGTTGAAAGAGACGGCTGTGAATCGCGGCAATGGCTGTCGGGGTGAGGGCTTCGTCATTGGTTACATCCAATGTTTTTGCCCACGCACCCGGTTCCCACAATGCCCGCACCGCTATTTCCGCGAGGTCATCGGGGGAGATAAAATGAACGGGCTTGGCAGGGTTGCCGATGACATCATATCGTCCCCGAACCGCGCCCCGTTTCCCCACCTGTTGATAGGTAGGCATAAAGGCACCGCCGCGCAAAATAGTCCACCCTAACCCGCTCTGCCGCAGATATTGTTCGGCATGGAACTTGGCGGGAAAGAGCGAGGCACTCCGCAAATGTTGCGCCCCGATGACGCTTATCAGCACAAAATGGCGCACATTGGCTTGCACAGCAAGGTCTATCAGGTGGCAATTCCCTTGAAAGTCTACCGTTGCGGGGCTGTCATTGCCTTTGGTGGCGACTACCCCTGCCGTACTAATAATACCCGATACTCCCGTCACTGCCGGGGCGAGGCTACTTTTCTGAGTAAGGTCGCCAATAATGGCTTCGGCTCCTAATTCCCGGAGCGCGTTTGCCTGTTCTGCTTTCCGTACCAACCCCCGTACCGAAATACCTCGGTTTACTAAGTTTTTGACCACGCGCCGCCCCAATGTGCCCGCCGCGCCGGTCACTAATACCATTCCATCCCACTCTGCCATAGGACTATCTTACGCTTTCTGCTCTTTATGTTTGTTGGTGATGATGTAAGGGGTAGTGATACCGCTAAAATCGTAGAAAGAAACCGAGTTTTCAACGGCAGAAACTCGGTTTCACACCCTGCCACCACTACCTCTTGCACCTCTACCTGTTTGTTTAGGTTTGGGGAAGCCACACCTGGGGACCGCCGCCGATAAGAAGACCTGCAACAATACTGACTAACAGTGCCAGAATGACAAGGATAAGGGTAACACTTGGGCGCATATCTATCATAGAACTTGCCAACAGCACGGGCGGCAAGGGTGTTTTTAGGGGCAATAAAAAGGGGAAACGGTGGGAGGTTACCACTGTTTCCCTAATGAGTATATCCAAAATTGATGTTGATAATAGTATCTATTGTTAGCGATCCCACGCCGGACGGACACGGGTGAGTGCCGCCAGTAAGCCGTATACCAGAAACCCTACTGCTAAGCCAATAATCGGACCGGTCGCAATCAGCATGGGTTGGCTCCACGTCCACCATCCCAATTGTTCGGCGCGAACATCTACCGTCCAGAGGGCAAAAATCGTAATGATAAACAATGCCCGCCCCAGCATGGGTGTTCCCCACCACGTTCGCGCCAACCATGCCGGAAGACCTTTACCATTAGGGTCGCCGGTTAATGCCATTCGCACTACAAACAACCCCCCGATTCCCGCATAACAACGGGTACAAACTGCCATCACGGTTCCCATAATCGGGACGGCATGTTGGTCTTGCGGGCAGATAAATTGCCCCAGTGGATAAATAATCCAATGGGCGATACGGTCAAAAAGCCAGATGTTGGTATTGTGGAAGAGGGGAGCCAACACGGGACCAATCATAATCAGCACCAACAGTACATCCAATGCATACCAGATGCGGCGAGTTTGATCCGTGATACGGATCGGGTTGGTGATGAGCGGTTGAGGTTGGCGGTAGGAAGCGAGCATTTGATTTGGTGTTGCGTGTTGCGTGTTGCGTGTTGCGTGTTGCGTGTTGCGTGTTGCGTGTTG
>CBKYSX010000398.1:0-4732 GCA_966690745.1 uncultured Ardenticatenales bacterium | reverse complement strand
ATTCCGACGAGGAGTAAATTGGATGTATCGTCCCGGACAAGTTGCCGCTGACCTGAATATCAGCCCGGTGCAATTAAAAAAGTTGACCGAGCGGTTTGCCCGGTTGTTGAGCAGTGAGGCAAGCGACCCGAACACCTTAGAAAACGGGCGTAAGGCAAACCGTACTTACACCGATGCTGATATTGCGACGCTCAATGCCATTTTGGAATTGCAAGAGCAGGGGATGAGTGACGAGGCATTGGAACAGCATATGCTTAATTTGCCTGATGAGGTTGAAACCCCGTTGGCAATTGTAAGTAGTCGAGATTATGATGATATGTTTCCGCCACAAGCGGCGGCGGCGGCAATCGGGCAGGCATTACAACAAATCAGCGATACCCAACAGGCTCTGCTCAATTCGCAACAATCGCAACGGGATTTATTATCCGTGGTCATTAATGATGCCATGGCAATTAAAGATGAAAATGACCGCCTGCGGAAGCGGCTCCGCACGATGGAAGAAGAACTTTCGCGGATTAAAGAGAGCGAAATGAATTATCGCCTGTCGCTGGAAGAACGGCTAAACCGCGTCGAACGGGAAACAAATGATAAAAAATCGTGGTGGTCGCGGTTGACAGGCAAATAAAGGAATGCTGACGTGATGCCCATGCCCCTGCGCCGCTTGTGGACGCTCTACCGTTTACAGGGTCAACGGGAACGATTAGACCTGAAAAGCGACCTTCTGCACCCGCGCACCCCGCTTGCGTTGTATCTAGCACGTCGTCTTCCCACATTTGGCGTGTGGGCAGGGCGGGTAGCAACAGCGATTGTTTGCGATGGGGAGCGGGAAGCTTTTGTGCAGGCAAGATGGCGGCGCGGCATTCCGGCGCAGGATTTATTGTTCATTGCCCCATCACTCGCCCAAAAATCGGGCGCGGCATGGGCGTGGCAACGGGTGGTTCACGAATTGGTGCAATTGGGAATATCGCAAGGCGTACAACGCTATTTCGCCCACTTGCCGGAGGAGCATCATGGTGATATTGAAGTTATGCGACAAAGCGGGTTTTCCATTTTCGGGCAGGATCGAATTTATCGGCTGACTCAACTTCCGATAGGGCTTCCGCCCAATACTTCATGGAAACAACGGGAGCCGATAGATGATTGGGGTTTAACCCGCCTCTATCTGGCATTGACTCCCGGCATTGTCCAGCAAGCCGAAAACCCTTTAACCAATGGCGAAGACGGGCATGTTGGCTGGTGGGGCGGACCCCGTTATGGCGGCTACGTCTTACGCGGAAAGTATGAAGGCGAAATTCTGGGCTATCTGCGGTTGATTCGCGGCGAACGTGCCCACTGGATGAAACTCGTCTTACATCCCGAACTGGCAAATCAGGGTGATGCCCTGCTTCATCAAGCACTCGCCTTTTTCCGGGGATGGCAACCGCAACCGATTTTTACAGATGTCCGCGATTATGAAGGATATGTATTAGATGAACTGGAACGCGCCGGGTTCCAACGGGTGATGAATCGTACCCTATTGGTACGCCATACCACCGCCACAGTACGGGCGGTACGCACCCGCCCTGCCCTTGAAGGGGTAGCGGAAGTGGCACCCACGCCGTTCTAAAAAAAAGAGCGAAGAAAAAAGAGATAAGAGCGAAGACTCTGCACTCTTAATTCTTACCTCTCAGGTAAGGTTTCAGTGACTGAACGAAGAGAAATCATAGACGATATTGACCTGCTGTTGGACATTATGCCGCCGCGTGTGCGCGAACGGCTAAGTAACGACACAGACCGTAAAGGGCTGGTGGAAGTGGTATTGGATTTGGGGCGTTTGCCCGAAGCACGCTTCAACGACCACGAAACCACCATAGGGAATCAGGAAGTCACCCGCGATGACATTGAGCATGTCGTTCATCGTGTGGGCGAGTTCGGCGGGGATAACCGCGCCGGAATTGAACGTACCCTGCACCGAATTTCAGGTATTCGCAACCGGCGGGGCGAAGTGGTGGGTTTGACCTGTCGGGTCGGGCGGGCAGTGTTCGGCACGATTGACATCATTCTTGATCTGGTGGATAGTGGCAACAGTTTACTTTTGTTAGGAAAACCGGGTGTTGGGAAAACCACCCTCCTGCGCGAAACTGCACGGGTATTAGCAGAACAAAAACGGGTGGTGATTGTAGATACGAGCAATGAAATTGCCGGGGACGGGGACATTCCCCACCCAGCCATAGGGCGTTCGCGCCGGATGCAAGTGCCGACCCCCGAATTGCAACACGAAATTATGATTGAGGCGGTGGAGAACCATACGCCGCAGGTCATCGTGATTGACGAAATCGGGCGCGAAGAGGAAGCCGCCGCCGCCCGTACCATTGCGGAACGGGGGGTACAGTTGGTGGGAACTGCCCACGGGAATCAGATTGATAACCTGATGATGAACCCGACCCTCTCTGATTTGGTCGGGGGGATTGCCAGCGTCACCCTCTCGGACGAGGAAGCGCGACGGCGTGGAACCCAGAAGAGTGTGCTGGAACGCAAAGCCCCGCCCACCTTCGACGTGGTGATTGAAATTCGGGACCGCAACACCCTGATGGTTCACCACGATGTCGGTGGCGCGGTAGATGCTTTGCTACGCGGACGGGAGTTGGAAGGCGAAGTTCGCCAACGCACCGAAAACGGCGAGATTGCGATTTACCGCGAAACGGTCAATGCCGGGGAAGCGTTACAACGCGCCTCCGGGCGCAACAACCGTGAGGATGGGCGGCGCGATGGACGGGAAGGACGTGAGCGGAGTGACAGGGGGGAGCGTGGGGAGCGCGGCGACTATCGCGTCGAACGCGCTAACCCCCGCACCGGAGGCGAACCCCGCGAGGTTCGGGTCGGAAACGAACGCTTCATCACGACCGGGCAGGCGGCGGCGCGGCGGGCATTGGCGGAGTCGTTAGGGGTATTTACGCCCACCAACGGCACGGTTGAAGAGAAACCCTCCGATGATCCGACCAAAGAAACCACACGCACCGTTAATTTGTTTCCTTACGGGATTAGCCAGAACCGATTGAAACAGGCGGCGCGGGCGTTAGGCTTGCCGGTACGGGTGGTGAGCGAGGTCAGTGAAGCCAATGTTCTGCTGACGTTGCGCTCCTATTACCGCAAGCGTCCGCAGGTGGTGATAGATGCAGAACGGCGCGGCTTGCCTGTCCATGTACTTCGCGCCAACACGCAGGCACAAATGGAAGAGGCACTCAGTTCAGTCTTCGGATTGGGGGCACCCCCCGACCCTTTTGAGGACGCGCTACGCGAAACTCAGGATGCGATTGCTGAGATTCGACGTGGCGCGGCAACCACGATAGACCTGACCCCGCGTGACCAGTTCATTCGCCGCCAGCAACATGATCTGGCGCGTGCCGCCAATCTGCGGAGCAGTTCCCACGGTCAGGACCCGCAACGGCGGGTACGGATTTATGCGGTGAATTCGGTATAGTGAAAAGTGATGAGTGGTCAGTGATAAGTGAACGGCATAAAAACAAGGGCGCGGCAAAGTCGCGCCCTTGTTTTTCTTTAGAGGAGTTGTAACTCCACGCTTTTAAACCTCTACTAGAAGGGTTAGTCCTGCTATTTACGCCGCGCTTGCCCATTGCATGGCGTAGAGATTGTAATAGCGTCCCCGCTGCGCCAGCAGCTCTTCATGCCGCCCCATTTCAACAATTTGCCCATGTTCCAGCACGACGATTTTGTCGGCGTGGGTAATGGTGGAGAGACGGTGGGCGATGACAAAGGCAGTACGCCCCGCCATCAGGGTATCTAATGCGCGTTGAATCGTGCGTTCGGTAGCGGTATCTACGCTACTGGTGGCTTCGTCCAGAATCAGAAGGCGCGGGTTGGCAAGCAGGGCGCGGGCAAAACTGACCAGTTGGCGTTGTCCCACACTTAAACTACTCCCATTCTCCCCGACCTCAGTTTGATAGCCCTGCGGCAATCGCATGATAAAGTCGTGTGCGCCCACCGCTTTTGCCGAGGCAATAATTTCTTCGTCGCTGGCATCCAACCGCCCGTAGCGGATATTGTCCAGCACGGAGCCGCTAAAGAGGAAGGTGTCTTGAAGCACAATTCCCATCTGGCGGCGGAGGGAGGACAGTTGTACCTCGCGCACATCGTAGCCATCTACCTTCACCGCGCCCCCTGTAACATCAAAGAAGCGGGAGAGCAAACGGATGATGGTGCTTTTGCCTGCCCCGGTTTCACCCACCAAAGCGATGCGTTGCCCGGGTTCGGCATGGATGGAGATACCGTGGAGGACAGGTTCGCCATCCGGGTAGGCAAATTTCACATTCTCAAATTCCACCTTCCCCTTCAAAGGAGGCAATTCGACGGCGTTGGGCGCGTCCACCACTTCAGGGTCAACATCCAGCAATTGGAAAATGCGCTCGGTGCTTGCCATGGTTGCCTGAAAGGTGTTGTAGCGTTGGGCAAGGTCACGGATGGGGTCAAAGAAACGGTCAATGTAGAGGACGAAGGCAACCAACACTCCGGCAGTAAGCGTTTCGCCAAAAACCAACCAGCCGCCCACTGCCACAACCAGCGCGGTTGCCAGCGAGCCGAAAAAGTCTACGGCAGGGAAGAACAATGCCGCCAGACGGGTGGCTTCGACATTGGCATCGTAGAAGGAGCGATTGAGCGCGTCAAAATGAGCAAAGTTTTCCCGTTCGCGCCCGAAGATTGCCGTGACCCGCACTCCCGAAATACTTTCGTTCAG
>CBKYSX010000397.1:0-4735 GCA_966690745.1 uncultured Ardenticatenales bacterium | reverse complement strand
GGAAAGATGTCCGTGACGTGCTCATTGTGTACGATGATTTGAGCAAGCACGCATGGGCATACCGTCAGGTATCGCTGTTGTTGCGCCGCCCTCCGGGACGCGAAGCCTACCCCGGCGATGTGTTCTATCTGCACAGCCGCTTGTTGGAACGCTCCGCCCGCCTTAGTGCGGAAAACGGCGGCGGTTCAATGACCTCCCTGCCCTTTATCGAAACCCTGCTGGGTGACGTGTCGGCATACGTGCCTACCAACGTTATTTCGATTACCGACGGGCAGATTTATCTCGAATCCGACTTGTTCAACGCCGGGATTCGCCCCGCCATCAACACGGGGATTTCGGTTTCCCGCGTGGGTGGGTCGGCGCAAACCAAAGCCATGAAAAAGGTTGCAGGTCGGTTGCGCCTTGATATGGCACAGTTCCGCGCTCTGGCGGCGTTTGCCCAATTCGGTTCCGATTTGGACAAAGCCACCCGTGCCCAGCTGGAACGGGGTCTGCGGATGCAAGAGGTCATGAAACAAGGGCAATACCAGCCGTTGCCTCTGCACAAACAGGTCATGGTTATCTTCGCCGGTGCGAACGGTTTCCTGGATGATGTTCCTGTTGAAAAAGTTCGGGAGTGGGAAGAAGAGTTTTTCCGTTTCATGGATAGCGGCTACCCCCAAATCGGGCAGGCGATTCTGACGGAGAAAGATATTTCCAAAGAAACCGATACGGCATTGCGCGAAGCCATTAAGGCGTACAAGCAGACATCAGGCATGTAAAATGTTTTGCGTATTGCGTATTGCGTATTCCGTCATAAGGGATACGGGTACGCAATACGCACCCTTTAGTTTGGACAATTTCACTTAACCGTTTTCTTTATACAAGAACGCGCTTTGCATTTCATCTTTCGTCGTTTTAGGCAATACGTACTACGAAATACGCAATTAGGAGCTGTGCATGGCTTCAGCACGAGATGTATTACGTCGGATTAAATCCGTAAAAAATATCGGGCAAGTGACCCGCGCCATGGAAGCCGTTTCCGCCTCGCGGATGCGGAAGGCGCAAGAGCGAACCCTTGCTTCCCGCGATTATGCAACCAAAGCCCGCGAGGTGGTGTCGTTTCTTGCCAGCCAACCGGGGGCATCAACTTCACACCCCTTGCTTCAAGAGCGCGAAACCATCAAAAAGGTGTTGCTCATTCTGATTACCCCGGATCGCGGCTTGGCGGGAGCGTTGATTTCGAATACCTTGCGGGTGGCAATGCGTTTTATCGCGCAAAACCCGGACAAGGAATTTGAAATCGCCACGATTGGGAAGAAGGGGCGCGATTTTATGGTGCGCTACGGTCCCAAACTGGTGGCGGAATTCAAAAACCCCGGCGACCGTGTGGATTCCGCCGATGCCCGTGCCATCAGTCAGGTGGCACAGGATGGCTTCTTAAACGGCGGCTACGATGCGGTTTACCTGGTGTTTGCCGAATTCCTGGGCATGATGGCGCAAACGCCGAAGGTGTTGCAATTCCTGCCCATGAAAGCCGAAACGGTGGAACAATCTGCTACCAAAGAAGGCGCATCGGCGGAATATGTGATTGAACCCAGTCCCGAGGTGGTGTTGGCGGAACTTCTGCCGAGTTTGGTGGATATGCAAATCTATCAGGCATTGCTGGAATCGCTTTCTTCCGAACACTCTGCCCGGATGGTGGCAATGCGTGCCGCTACGGATAACGCCAAAGCCCTGGTCGAAGAATATCAATTGATCTACAACAAAGCGCGTCAATCCGCCATCACCAGCGAAATTCTCGATATCGTTGGGGGTGCTGAAGCATTGGCGGCATCCGGTAATTAAAACAAAGAATTAAGAGCCAAGAGCCAAGAGCGAAGATAATGCTTCACTCTTTCCTCTTATCTCTTCACTCTCACGACGAAGGAGTGAATTATGGCACAAGGTGCAGTAGGCAAAGTGAAGCAGGTGATTGGACCTGTGATTGACGTGGAGTTTCCTCCCGATTCCGTCCCTGAAATTTACAACGCATTGGAAATCAAATTGCCGAATGGCAGTACCCTGATTACCGAAGTGCAACAACAAGTCGGGGACAACTGGGTTCGCACCGTGGCAATGGACACCACCGACGGCTTGCCGCGGGGTGTGGATGTCGTGGACACCGGCAAGCCCATCACCGTTCCCGTCGGGCGCGGCACGTTGGGACGGTTGATGAACGTGTTGGGTCAACCGTTGGACGGCAAGGGTCCCGTGGAAGCAGACGAATACCGTCCGATTCACCGCGAAGCCCCGGACTTTGACGAACAAAAGAGCTCCACCGAAGTGTTGGTGACCGGGATGAAGGTGGTTGACCTCATTGCGCCCTTCACCAAGGGTGGGAAAACCGGTATTTTCGGCGGGGCGGGTGTTGGTAAAACCGTGACCATTCAGGAACTGATTGACACGGTGGCGAAGGTTCACAACGGCTACTCCGTGTTCGTCGGCATCGGTGAACGCTCCCGCGAGGGCAACGACTTGTGGCATGAATTGGCAGATGCCAATGTGTTGTCCAACGTGGCGTTGATCTTCGGGCAGATGAATGAGCCGCCCGGTGTGCGTCTGCGCGTCGGTCTGACCGGTCTGACCATGGCGGAATATTTCCGCGATGAAGGTCGGGACGTGCTGGTCTTTATTGACAATATCTTCCGCTTCGTCATGAGCGGGTCGGAAGTGTCGGCGTTGTTAGGGCGTATGCCCAGCGCGGTCGGGTATCAACCGACGTTGGCAGGGGAAATGGGCGACCTTCAAGAGCGCATCACCTCCACCAAAACCGGCTCGATTACCTCTCTGCAAGCGGTCTATGTGCCTGCCGACGACTATTCCGACCCCGCCCCGGTGGTGACGTTTGCCCACCTGGACGCGATTATTACGCTGGAACGCTCGATTGCCGAGCAAGGGTTGTTCCCGGCAGTGGACCCGTTGGCTTCCACCAGCCGCATTCTTGACCCGCAAGTCGTGGGTGACGACCATTACCGCACCGCCCGCGAAGTGCAACGGACGCTCCAACGGTATAAAGACCTTGCCGACGTGATCGCGATTCTCGGCGTGGAAGAATTATCGGAAGATGACCGCCTCACCGTTGCCCGCGCCCGGAAAATTCAACGCTTCCTTAGCCAGCCGATGAAGGTTGCCGAAGCCTTCACGGGGCAAAAGGGTGTCTTTGTTTCCCTGCCCGACACCGTACGCGGCTTCCGCGAAATTCTGGATGGCAAACACGACGACCTGCCCGAACAAGCCTTCTACATGGTTGGTACCATCGAAGACGCGGTTGCCAAGGCACGGGAACTGAATCAATAAACGACAGAGTGGAGAGAGGAGAGCGATGTAAAATAGGCTCTCTTCTCTCCCCTCTCCCTTCTCCTCTCTTTTATGAAACTCGCACTCGAAATCGTGACCCTCGAACGCAAGGTATGGGAAGACACGGACCTTGATATGGTCATTCTGCCCGGCATCGAAGGAGAACTTGGCGTTTTACCGCGCCATGTTCCGTTACTTACCGCGCTGAAACCGGGGGTGATTACCATCCGTAAAGCGGGCGTGGAAGAACTGTTCGCGGTCGGGGGCGGCTTCGTTGAAGTGCGCCCCGACAAAGTAACGGTGCTTGCCACCGCCGCCGAACACTCCGAAGAAATTGACGCGGCGCGGGCAGAAGAAGCCCGCAAACAAGCGGCGGAAACCCTGCAACATCCCCCCGAACAAGGGATGAGTATTGCCCTGATGCAACAGGCATTAATGCGGGCGGAAACACGGATTAAAGTTATCAATCGCCGCCGCAACCGTCCGGGCGGCTCCTCGCGGGATTACAATAATTAGATGGTTGTATAACAAAAAGCGGTGCGCTAAGCGCACCGCTTTTTTTATTGCCTTTCGAAAATAAGCCCATGTCTTGACTTCATCGGTTTTAATCTCTATCTCTCGCCACCCCTCCTCGCTATAATGAAAGTATGAACCCACCACGCATTCTGATTGTTGACGATGAAATTACCCTGCAAACCACGCTGAAAGCCTATCTGGAGCGGGAAGGGTACGATGTGCAAACGGCGGGCGATGGCAATACCGCGCTTGAGAATGCCACTTCCTTTCAACCCCATCTTATCATTTTAGATGTAATGTTGCCGGGGATAGATGGCTTAACGGTGTTGCAGAAAGTCCGGCAGAGCTCCGATGTGTATGTCCTGATGCTCACCGCACGGGCAGAAGAGGTAGACCGGGTGCTGGGCTTAACCCTGGGGGCGGACGATTATCTGACCAAACCCTTTAGCCCGCGTGAATTGGTGGCACGGGTGCAAGCCATTTTACGGCGTGGGCGAATCTCCACCGCCCCCGATACCCCTGAACCCACCCCCGCTCTGCTCCAATGGAATCGTCTGCGTCTGGATACCGCCGCCCACCGCGTCTGGAAGGGCGCGCAGGAAGTGGAGCTGACCCCGATTGAATATGCGCTGTTGCTGACATTGGTTCGTCATGCAGGGCAAGTTCTCAGCCGCGACCAATTGATTGAACAGGTATGGGGCTATGATTATTTTGGCGACGAACGGGTGATAGATGTGCATATCCGTCGCTTGCGCCGCAAAATCGAAGATGACCCCGACACCCCTACAATGATTAGCACTGTGCGCGGGGCGGGCTATCGTTTCGACGGGGAGGGGGCATGAAAACACTTCTCACCCTTCACCGACGCATTGCGTGGCTTCATCTCTTTTCCTATCTTTTT
>CBKYSX010000396.1:0-4752 GCA_966690745.1 uncultured Ardenticatenales bacterium | reverse complement strand
GTGGGAAATTGACCCTCCTATTTTCGTGCGTCCGGTCTGGCATTCCCTGCATCGGTCGCAAGATGCCTATCACTTCATTTTGCGGCGGCAGGATGCCCTTCATTTGCTGGTCGTCCCCCGCGCCCCGGATGTGGATCTGTTCGTGAAGAACAAACGGTACCCTCTGAATCACTTATGACCCCGATAGATACATACGACGGACTAGACGAAATCTATCGCCTACGGTTAGAAGCATTCGTTGCATTGTTAACCCGCGAATTGCAGATGGCAGAGGGATACCCGGATGTGCAGGTACGACTACGTGCCCAACAGCAACGTGCCCAACAAGCGTTGGAACGGCTGGCGGTACGGAATCAACCCACAGAGTCGTAACGTATGAATGGCAATTCGATTTAAGAGGAGCGAGAATCAAATGAAAGTTCGTCATTGGCTGTTGACTACGCTTTTGCTGGTCGTAGCATTGGTTATTACGGCGTGTGGCGGCGCGGCGGCAACCCCCACCGCGCAACCCGCCACTGCAACGGAACCCTCTGTGGCTCCGACGGAAGCCGTGGAAGCCCCGGTTGAACCCACCGCCGAAACTGACATGGGTGGTGAGATGGGTGGGATGTATGGTTTGCCCGTTGTTGACCCTCTGGCAGTCGAAGGCGACATTATTGTTGCCGGGTCGTCCACCGTTTATCCCTTAACGGTAGCGATGGCGGAACGGTTCCAGGCGGAAGGCTACGCCGGAGAAATCACAATTGACAGCATCGGGTCGGGTGGTGGCTTTGAAGCGTTCTGTGTGAATGCCGAAACCGATGTTGCCAATGCCAGCCGCCCGATTAACGCAGAAGAAATTGCCGCCTGTGAAGAGAACGGTCGCCCTGCGATTGAATTCCGCGTCGGCACCGATGCGTTGGCAGTCGTGGTGAATCCTGATAACCCGGTGAGCGATGTTACCATTGAACAACTTGCCCAAATTTATAGCGGGGAAGTGACCAACTGGAACGAAATTGACCCGGCGGCTGGCGATTTGCCGATTGCACTCTACAGCCCCGGCACCGATAGCGGCACCTTTGACTACTTCGTTGAAGCGGTTTTCGACGAAGACGATGCCCCGATTCTTGCCGCGCCCGGTATTCAATTCTCCGAAGATGACAACGTATTGGTGCAAGGCGTGGAAGGGGATGTCGGCGGGATTGGTTACTTCGGTTATGCCTACTACACCGAAAATGCCGACGCGCTCAAAATCCTGAGTGTGGAAGGTGTGACCCCCAGTGCCGAAAGTGCGGAGAGCAACGAATATCCGTTGAGTCGCCCCTTGTTCATCTACTCCGCTGAGAGCGTGATGGATGAAAAGCCGCAAGTCGAATCTTTCGTCAGCTACTATCTCCAATACGTAAACGAAGAGATTGATGCGGTTGGCTACTTCCCCGCGTCTGAAGATGCATTGCAAACCTCCGCCGACAACCTGACCAACCGCACTCCGGTTTCTGTGATGGTGGAAGAAGAAGGCGGCGAAATGATGGAAGGGGCAATGTTGGAAGCAATTGACCCCTTGAGCGTAGAAGGTCCGATTGTGATTGCAGGCTCTTCGACGGTGTATCCGTTGACGGTGGCAGTTGCCGAACAGTTCCAAAACGAAGGCTACATTGACGAAATCACAATTGATAGCATCGGGTCCGGGGGTGGGTTTGAAGCGTTCTGTGTGAACGCCGAAACCGATATTGCCAATGCCAGCCGCCCGATCAACGAAGAGGAACTCGCCGCCTGTGAAGAAAACGGTCGCCCTGCTATTGAATTCCGTGTGGGTACCGATGCGTTAGCGGTAGTGGTGAACCCCGACAACCCTGTCAATGAACTCACGCTAGAGCAGTTGGGGCAAATTTACACCGGCGAAATCACCAACTGGAACGAGATTGACCCGGCGGCTGGCGATTTGCCGATTGCGCTGTACAGCCCCGGCACGGACAGCGGTACCTTCGACTACTTCGTCGAAGCCGTGTTGGAAGAGGATGACACGGGCATCCTCGCCGCCCCCGGTATCCAATTTTCTGAAGATGATAACGTATTGGTACAAGGGGTTGAAGGGGATGTTGGTGGTATCGGCTACTTCGGTTATGCGTACTACACCGAAAACGCCGACGCGCTCAAAATCTTGACGATTGATGGGGTAGAACCGACTGCCGAAAGCGCAGAAAATGGCTCGTACCCGCTCGCCCGCCCCTTGTTCATCTATTCGGCGGCTGAGGTAATGGTAGAAAAACCGCAGGTAGCGGCATTCATCAGCTACTACTTGCAAGTCGTGAATGATGTCATTACCGAAGTAGGGTACTTCCCCGCTTCTGAAGAAGCCTTGAACGAAGCCGTACAAAGCTGGCTGGACGCACAATAAAGTCATCAGGGGCGGCGGAGCATGGTCAATCTATCGTTTGCCATGCTCCGCCGTCCTTATGGATAGGCAGTTGAATTGACCCGTTTCATTGTGAGGGCTATAAATTTCGGTTGAACCATTTTGGGTCGTTCTACGATAACGGAACGGGGTTCGTCGGATGGCGGGATGCTATGGTATCCCCCGTCACTATAGGTGGTACACACACTCCTAGACAGGAGGGGTAATGGCAAAGGAACTCCCTTTGGAACGGACAGCGACGACACGCAGTACAACGGATTCATTCGAATCCATGTTCAAAAAAACACGGATGGGTGAATCTATTATTCAGGGCGCGCTTTTTTTAAGCGCGGTCATCTCAATTTTCACGACGATTGGGATTGTCTACGTATTGGGGCAAGAGGCGTGGCTGTTCTTTGGTAGTGAAGCGGTCAGCATCGTTGAGTATATCACCACAGCGGTGTGGCAACCCCAATTGGGTACGTTCGGGGTGTGGGCATTGCTGGGGGCAACGATTATTACCAGTGCAATAGCCATGTTGGTTTCAATTCCGATTGGGTTAAGTGCGGCGATTTACCTCAGCGAGTACGCATCACCCCGCGTTCGCCAGACGTTAAAGCCGATATTGGAAATTCTGGCGGGTGTTCCTACCGTGGTGTACGGGTACTTTGCGCTTACCTTTATGACCCCCGTGCTACGTGCTATCTTCGGGCAAAGCACCGTAGAAATCTATAACATGGCATCGGCGGGGATCGTGATGGGAATTATGATCATTCCTCTGGTTTCTTCCCTGAGCGAAGATGCCCTGAATGCCGTGCCCAAATCTCTCCGCGAAGCCTCGTATGGTCTAGGCGCAACTAAATTTGAAACCAGTACGCAGATCGTCGTCCCCGGGGCATTATCGGGGATTGCGGCGGCGGTGATTCTGGCGATTTCCCGCGCCATTGGCGAAACGATGATTGTCGCATTGGCGGCGGGGGCGGGTCCGGCAAACGACCTCTTTGAAAATTGGGATATTAACCGCATTTTGCGGATCCCGTTGACCGCCGGGGAAACCATGACGGGGCATATTGTACGGATTAGTTCGGGCGACCTGTCCTATAACACGATTGACTACAACAGTATTTTTGCGTTGGGCTTGACCCTGTTTGTGATGACCTTGATTCTCAACCTGATTAGTGGCTACGTGGTGGCGCGATTCCGCGAGGTATACGACTAATGAGTATTGAATCCCCCTCTGCTTCGGCTTCCGCCAGTCCTTCCAATGCCGCGCAACGGGAACGAGTCGGGCGTGTGGGGCAAGGCTTTTTCTTTGCCTCTACGCTGGTGGGCTTGGTAGCGTTGTTGCTGTTGTTATATAACGTTTTAGATGCCGCTATCGGGTTGGTGGCGGTTGATTTTAATGTTGACCCCGCCACTTTATCGGATCGTCCTTTGGAAGAATTAACCAAAGAGGAGATGATTCCGATTATGGAAGCGAATGTCAACCGCAATGTGGTGCGCCGTATCAATCGTGATAGTAACCGTCCTTTTGATGCTGATTTAAGCTACGCCCAATTGTTGGAACCCTGGACGGAAGAAGAAGTTTATACCTATTTGGTGGATCAGGTTGTAGCGGAAAAGATTGAAGAAAGTTTTTCCTTGACGGAGAGCCTTACCAATCGCGCCGGGATTGAAGCCGAAGTTGCGGAGGATTTTCCCAATGCCCGTTTGGAATGGCGGTCGTGGCTGGATGGAGACTTCTTAACCACCCCGATGTCCAGTGTCCCCTGGTTGGCAGGGGTGCGAACCGCATTACTTGGTTCAATATTGATGATTGTGTTGACGATGGCAGTGGCAATCCCCATCGGGGTCGGAGCGGCAATTTATCTGGAAGAGTATGCTACGGGCGGTAACTGGATTGAAAGGGTGATTCAGACCAATATTAACAATCTCGCCGGGGTTCCTTCCATTATTTACGGGATGTTGGGGCTGGCGATTTTTGTGCGACTGTTGGGTGGCATTACCAGCGGCAAAACGATTGTTTCCGCCGCCCTTACGATGGCATTGCTGGTATTGCCGATTCTGATTATCAGCTCGCAAGAGGCAATTCGCGCCGTTCCCCGTTCATTACGTCTTGCCGCCTTTGGTTTGGGTGCAACGCGATGGCAAACCGTGTGGCACCACGTTCTGCCGAGTGCCTTCCCTGCGATTCTGACGGGAACGATTCTGGCAATGTCCCGCGCTATTGGCGAGACTGCCCCGTTGATTGTGGTCGGAGCCAGCACCTTTATTGTGAGTGACCCCTCGCTTTTTTCCGGCTTCACGATTCTGCCCATTCAGATTTACAACTGGACCGCGCAACCGCAAGCCGAATTCCGTAATATCGCGGCGGCAGG
>CBKYSX010000395.1:0-4753 GCA_966690745.1 uncultured Ardenticatenales bacterium | reverse complement strand
GTACCCCCACCTGTTCAATTCCCAGCACCTCCTGCCACACATCGGCAATTTGTTGTTCCACTTCGTCGCGGGGGGCAACAAAGGTCGTGGCAAGCGTGGGGCGGGGGTATTTCGGACGGTTGGGGGCAGTGGTGGGCGCGGTGTTATTTTGTTGCGCCCGTTCCTGCGTCACTTCATCGGTGAAGCGGATGGAGGCGTACAGATCGCGCACGGAAACTACCACCTGCGGCGCGATTCGATGTCCGAGTATCCGCAGAAGTGCCTCTGCCCCTTCATCGGGGCGAATCTCCTTGCTTGGAACCTCACCCCCCTTTCCCCGCCCTAAAGGGACGGGGCTAGCTACATGTGCTTGGGAATTTGGTTCCCCCTCTTGGGAGGGGGTTAGGGGGTGGGTCACCGTTCCCCCGTGCTCCGCGCTCCGCGTAGGTACTCCGTACCCAGGGTATGAGGTTTGGGGTAATCTTTTCTGCCGTGCCGCTTCCATCGCGGCAAGGGCGCGGATTTGTTCGGCGGGGTCATTCACCCGTTTCTGGGCAAAACGTTCGATCTCAACCAGCACTCGCCCCTGCGCATCCATCAACAGAATGTCAAAGGCAATCGTTTCGCCATCGCCCCCTTCGTCGGCGCGATAGTACACATGGCTGAAAATGCGCGGTTGCAGGGGCGCGTGAATCGTCAAGCGATGGTAGGTGAAGGGTAAATAATGGTGTTTGGGGGCAAGGAAATCTTTGGCAATCCCCGCCGTGCGGTCTTGCAGGGCAGGATGGAACACCATCTGTCGGAAGTCGCTGAGGAACGCATCCGGCATCACGAGTTCAATCAAAGCCTGATTTGTGCCTAAATGTACCCGTTGCACACTATGCCAGCGCGGACCCAAATCCTCCTCGCGGCTTTCGGCGGGCAGAATCAGGGATTCGCCGTCACATTGCGCCTGCAACGCCGCCAGGTCACGGTATTGGGTAGGGGTTGCGGAGGTCAAAATTACTTTCCCCGCCGCATAGGTGCGCTCTTTGTCCCCTTCGTCGCTTCGTACGGAATAGTCGTAGCTCTCACCGTTGCGCTGTAGCACAAGGCGCACCTCGCGGGTTTCTCCATCCCGCACACGCAGGGGAGCCATAAAGAGCATATCGTGGAACGCCACCGCCTGTCCGTTCGGCTCTGCCTGTAATGCCGCCCGAACCATCTCAAAATAGGTGACACCGGGAATCACGGGATGCCCCAAAATACGGTGTTCATCCAACACCCAATGTTTTTCCACGTTGAAATCGGTGGCAAAAATTTTCTGCTCCGGCGTATCCAGCAGACAGCGTTCGACCAACGGGTGGTCATAGGTGCGAATCAGCCCTTTTGCAGTGGTGGTTGAGGGCGTTTGGGCGTTCACTACCATCCCTACCTCATCCCAGGCACCCCAGTTGATGGCAACGGTAAATGTGCCGGTGCGCTGGTAATAGTCCTGCGCCCACGCATCCAGATAGGCATTGGCGGCGGTGTAATCCACCTGCCCGAACCGTCCCACCACCGAAGTTAAGGAGGAGCAAAGCACCATAAAATCAAGCGGGGTATCGGTGAAGAGGTGT
Source organism: uncultured Ardenticatenales bacterium (assembly GCA_966690745.1). Lineage (GTDB taxonomy): Bacteria > Chloroflexota > Anaerolineae > Ardenticatenales > Ardenticatenaceae > CBKYSX01. The sequence goes on along the minus strand of CBKYSX010000395.1, from coordinate 3,176 downwards.
TCCAGCACCTGCGTACCCTGTGTTTTGGGCGCAAGCACTTTTGCACTCATGGCAGGGCTTTTGAGTTGAATCATCCCACCGGAGGGAACACCAGCCGCGTGAATCACGCCATGAATCGTGCCAAAGCGGGCGGTGGCGGTGGTGAGAACACGCCGCATTTCCCCTTCGTCGGCAACATCGGCACTCATCGCCAGCACATTCGCACCCTGCGCTTCCAATTCCATCAGCCCTTGAATCGTGCGGCGGGTGCGGTCATCGTCCGGGTGGGTTTCCAGCCACTGATTCCATTCTTCACGCACCGGGAATGCCGAGCGTCCGACGAGAATGAGGTTCGCCTGTGCGGTTCGCGCCAGATGGTCGGCGAATGTTAGCCCCAAGCCGCCTAAGCCGCCGGTAATCAGATACGTACCACCTTGCCGTACACCTGACCCGTTCGCCACTGCGTCCAGTTGAATCGGCTCCCACTTTTTCTCCCATCGCCGCCCGTTGCGATAGGCGACGTATTGCTCTACGGAAGGGAGAGCCACTTCCCGCAGGAGCAACTCAAAGAGGGTAGATTCCTGCCAGCTTCCCGTAGCAGGGAGGGCAATATCCACACTGCGGCAGGTGATGTGCTTAAACTCGCGTGGAATTACCAGCATGGGACCCGCCAGTGTCGCTTTATCTGGCGCACCGCCATCATTGCCCCACACGGCTTGCATTCCGTTGGACAGAGCAATGAGTTGGATGGGGTGACTCCATTGGTGGCTTCCAATGGCTTGCGCTAGATAAAGCAGACTGGAATAGCCGAGGTCTAGGGCATGGTCGGTTGTGTACGGCGTGGTAACACTCCACCCATGAATGATGGTGTGGGGCAGAAGTTCCCGTGCCTGTAAATCGGCAATCAGGGCATCATAATCGGCACGTTCGCGGGGGTCTATCTGATAGGCGTTCTCGCTCAATTGGCGGAAACTCGCCCCTGTGTGGACGCTGATAACCTGTAGCGCAGTATTCGCCCGTAGAAACTCCACCCACCCCGAGCCGAAGGTGGTTTCCCCCGTAAACATCAACCACGTTTCATTAATAGTGTTCCGTTTGAGGGGCGCGGGGGTCTCTTTCCAGGTCGGGATGTAGAACCAGTCCGCAAGGTTGGGCTTTTTGTCCAACAATCCGGCAGTGGGCGCAGTAGAAGCAAAAACCGAACTGCCGGGCGCGGGGGCTTCAATCCAATAGCGTTGTCGCTCAAAGGGATAGGTAGGTAGAACCACGCGGCGACGTTTTTCATGCTGATAATAGGCTTGCCACTTGAGCTCCACCCCTGCCAGCCACAATTGCCCGATGGTGTTCAGAATGAAGGTGTTTTCCGTCCCCGCTTCCCGCGCCGGGGGCAGGGAAGCCAGCATAAACTGGTTCGGCTTTTTGTGAGGATGCCACCGTGCCAGAGTACGGAGCGTTTGCCCAGGACCCACTTCCAGCAAGAGCGCGTCCGGCTCTTCCAGCAGGGTCGCCAAGCCCCCGGCAAAACGCACCATGCGGCGTAGATGTGCTACCCAGTAATGAGGGTCGGTGGCTTCTTCCGCCGTAATCCAACTCCCGGTGACATTGGAGAGGTAGGGCATTTGGGGCGCATTCAGCGTCACATTCCTTACCGCCTCTAAAAATTCCCCTAAAATCGGCTCCATCATCTGTGAATGGAAAGCGTGAGAGGTGTGCAATCGCGTACAGACAATATGTTGAGCGGTCAGTTGGACTTCGAGTGCCGCTATCGCTTCATGGGTTCCCGACACTACGCAGAGCGCGGGACCATTCACCGCCGCCAGAGAAATAGCCTCATTCAGATAGGGTTGAATATCCCGTTCCGACAACGGCACGGAGAGCATGGAGCCTCCGGGCAGAGTCTGTATCAACCGTCCGCGAATCGCGGTTAGTTTCAGCGCGTCTTCTAAGGACAACACTTCCGCCAGACACGCCGCCACATATTCGCCCACGCTATGCCCGATCATGGAAGTGGGTTCAATGCCCCATGACCGCCACAATTGCGCAAGGGCGTATTCGATGACAAACAGGGCGGGTTGGGTGACTTCGGTCTGTTTCAGAACCTCGGAAGCTTCCCCGTTCCCCCGCCCTAAAGGGACGGGGCTATAGACATGTGCTTGCGGAGTCGTTTCCCCCTCTGGGGAGGGGGGGAGGGGGTGGGTTGTCGTTGCCATGCCCACCGGAGGGCGGGTCGTGAGGTCCATTCCGGAAACCGCATGGTCGAAATAACCCGCCCCTACCATGCCATTCGTAAAACCGTTGCCGTTCTTTGTGTCCTTTGTGTTCTCTGTGGTTAGATTGCCGTTTCTGCGTCCTGCATCCTGCGTCCCGCTTTCCGGGAACAGCACCCCACGCAAATCCACCCGCATAAAAGGCGCAACCAGTTCTAAACAGTGGTCTACCGCCTGGCTGAAGACGGGTTCAGTGTCGTACAGCCCCTTCGCCATGTTCACATATTGCGCCCCCTGTCCGGGGAACATGAAGGTGACGGGGCGGCGAATCGGCTCTTGCACCCGCGACACGACCTTTTCGGGAGTCAATGCTTCCAGCAGGGTGATCGCTGACTGTACATCATGGCAAATCAACATCCGCCGATGGGTGAAGGCTTTACGCCCCGCCTGTAGGGTATAAACCACATCGGCAAGGTTAATCGTTGGGTCGGCTATTAATGCGTTTGCCAGATTAACGCACATCTGCTCCAACGCGGCATCGGAACGTGCCGAAAGGATGAGCAGATAGGGCGAACGGGGGAAGGCGGCGGGTTCAACCGCCGGGACAGGAGCTTCCTGCAAAATCGCATGGGCGTTCGTGCCGCCGACCCCAAAGGAGCTGACCCCGGCGCGGCGTGGCTTGCCATCCGTGTGCCATGCCCTCGGTTCCCGATTGATATAAAAGGGGCTATTGGCAAGGTCAATTAAGGGGTTGGGCGATTGGAAATGGGGATGGGGCGGAATCTGCCCGTGTTTGAGGGTGAGAACAGTTTTGATGAGTCCTGTTACCCCCGCCGCCGTATCCAAATGCCCGACGTTGCTTTTCACCGCACCCAACGCGCAGAAATTACGCTCATTCGTGCCGGTGCGGAAGGCGCGGGTCAGCGCCTCAAATTCAATCGGGTCGCCCATCGGGGTGGCAGTGCCATGCGCTTCCACATAACCAATCGA